>SLSG01000192.1 GCA_007130545.1 Bacteroidales bacterium
ACTGTGCCGCGATCACACCAGTGGCCTCACCTTTCTGCACCATGCGTCCGGTTGCCAGGTTGCGGCCATAACATTTGGCACAGACCCCGTATTTGGATTCACAGGTAAGTACCGAACGGATTTCCACCGCCTCGATGGGCGAATCTTCAATGACCTGGGAGATCTCCTCAACCAGCTCTTCCCCGGCACCGATGATGCTTTTACCCGTTGTCGGATGGTATATGTCATGCAGGGAGGTCCTGCCGAGGATCCGGTCGTAAAGGGTCTCTACCGTTTCCTCATTGTTTTTCAGTGCGGTGGCGGTCAGCCCCCTCAAGGTGCCGCAGTCGGGCTCGGTGATGATCACGTCCTGTGCCACATCCACCAGGCGTCGGGTCAGATAGCCGGCATCCGCTGTCTTAAGGGCGGTATCGGCAAGACCCTTACGGGCCCCGTGGGTGGAGATGAAATACTCCAGTACCGAAAGGCCTTCCTTAAAGTTTGAAAGGATGGGGTTCTCGATGATCTCCCCGCCCTTGGCGCCGGACTTCTGGGGCTTGGCCATCAGTCCACGCATACCGGATAGCTGGCGAATCTGCTCCTTGGAGCCCCTTGCACCTGAATCCAGCATCATGAATACCGGGTTGAAGCCCTGGTTGTCGGCCGTGGTACGGTCGATCAGCACCTTGGTAAGCTTCGAATTGGTATGGGTCCAGATGTCAATAATCTGGTTGTAACGCTCGTTGTTGGTGATAAAGCCCATGCTGTAGTTTCCACGGACCTCCTCTACCTGTTCGTCGGCCTGGTTGATAAGAATCTGTTTTTCCTCCGGCACCAGGATGTCGCCCAGGTTGAACGACAATCCACCCCGGAAAGCCATGTTGAACCCCAGGTCCTTGATGTCATCGAGGAACTGTGAGGTACGGGAAATGCCCGTCACCTTCATGATGCCGCCGATGATGTCGCGCAGGGCCTTTTTGGTGAGCAGCTGGTTCACAAAACCGTACTCCTCGGGAATCACCTGGTTGAACAGCACACGTCCGACAGTGGTCTCAATGAGCTGGTCAACCAATTGCTCGTTTTCGCGGACCTTCACCTTCACCTTGATGATGGCATGCATGTCGGCTGCCCCTTCGTTATGGGCAATGATCACTTCCTTGGGTCCGTAAAACCTCAGCCCTTCCCCTTTTACCGGATGGTCGGGAATACTCTGGCGGGGCTTGGTCATATAGTAAAGTCCGAGTACCATGTCCTGAGAAGGTACTGCGATGGGTGCCCCATTGGCAGGGTTCAGGATATTGTGTGAGGCTAGCATCAGCAACTGGGCCTCCAGGATGGCCGCATTGCCAAGCGGCAGGTGAACGGCCATCTGGTCGCCGTCAAAGTCGGCGTTGAATGCTGTACAGACGAGCGGGTGAAGCTGGATGGCCTTGCCCTCGATCAGTTTGGGCTGGAAGGCCTGAATTCCCAGGCGGTGAAGCGTCGGGGCACGGTTCAGCAGCACGGGATGTCCCTTCAGCACGTTCTCCAGGATATCCCAGACAACAGGGTCTTTGCGGTCTACAATCTTTTTGGCAGACTTCACGGTTTTTACAATGCCGCGTTCCAGCATCTTGCGGATGATGAAAGGCTTGAAAAGCTCAGAGGCCATCTCCTTGGGGATCCCGCACTCATGCAATTTGAGTTCGGGTCCGACTACGATCACAGAACGGGCCGAATAGTCCACACGTTTACCAAGCAAGTTCTGGCGAAAACGCCCCTGCTTGCCCTTGAGGCTGTCGCTGAGCGACTTCAGGGGCCGGTTCGATTCGGTTTTGACGGCATTGGTCTTGCGGGAGTTGTCAAAGAGTGAATCAACGGCCTCCTGCAGCATACGCTTCTCGTTTCGAAGAATCACATCCGGGGCCTTGATCTCGATCAAGCGCTTGAGGCGGTTGTTGCGGATGATTACCCGGCGATAAAGGTCATTCAGGTCACTGGTGGCAAAGCGTCCGCCATCCAGCGGTACCAGGGGCCTCAGTTCCGGGGGAATGACCGGGACCACGTCTACCACCATCCATTCCGGATTGTTTTCAATTACTTTCTGGGAATCCCGGAAGGCCTCTACCACCTGAAGCCGCTTCAGGGCATCCGCCTTGCGTTGCTGGGAGGTTTCGGTATTGGCCTTGTGGCGCAGGTCGTACGACAACTGGTCCAGGTCCAGCCTGGAAAGCAGTTCCTTCAGAGCCTCTGCACCCATCTTTGCGATGAATTTTTCCGGGTCAGTATCTTCCAGCATCTGGTTTTCCTTCGGAAGTGCCTCCAGGATGTTGAAATATTCCTCCTCTGTCAGGAAATCCAAATAGTTCAGCTCATCGGCCTTCACCCCCGGGCTGATCACCACATAACGCTCGTAATAGATTACCTGGTCCAGTTTCTTGGAAGGCAGTCCGAGCAAATAGCCAATCTTGTTTGGCAGGGAACGGAAAAACCAGATGTGCGCGACCGGGACGACCAGCTTAATGTGCCCCATGCGTTCCCGGCGGACCTTCTTCTCGGTCACCTCTACTCCGCAACGGTCACAGACAATCCCCTTGTAGCGGATGCGCTTGTATTTTCCGCAATGGCATTCCCAGTCCTTCACCGGACCAAAGATGCGCTCGCAGAACAATCCGTCCCGCTCCGGCTTATAGGTCCGGTAATTTATGGTTTCCGGCTTCAGCACTTCTCCGTGAGAGCGTTCCAGGATAGACTCAGGGGAGGCCAGACTGATGGTGATGCTGGAGAAGTTGCTTTTTACGTTGGATTCTTTTCTAAAAGCCATATATGCGTTTGTTGTTTTAGCAAGGAAACATAGGAAAAACCTTAATCAAATTTGATGTTCAGGCCAAGTCCGCGTAACTCGTGGACCAATACGTTGAACGATTCCGGGACACCGGGAATAGGCATGTTCTCACCCTTCACGATGGCCTCATAGGCCTTTGCCCGACCCATCACGTCGTCAGACTTCACGGTAAGGATCTCCTGCAGGATATTGGCCGCGCCGAATGCTTCGAGCGCCCATACCTCCATCTCCCCGAACCGCTGTCCGCCGAACTGGGCTTTACCGCCCAAAGGCTGCTGGGTGATCAGGGAATAAGGTCCGATAGAGCGGGCATGCATCTTGTCATCCACCATGTGCCCGAGTTTCAGCATATAAATTACACCCACTGTCGCAGGCTGGTCAAACCGTTCGCCGGTTCCTCCGTCATACAGGTACACCTTTCCATTTTCCGGAAGGCCTGCCTGCTGGAGGTAGCCATTGATCTGCTCCACCTGGGCGCCGTCGAAAATCGGACTGGCAAAGGTCATGTTCAGTCGTTGCCCGGCCCATCCCAGCACGGTCTCATAGATCTGCCCGAGGTTCATACGGGAAGGCACACCAAGCGGGTTCAGCACGATATCCACCGGACTTCCATCCGACAGAAAGGGCATATCCTCTTCCCTGACGATCCTGGAAACGATCCCTTTGTTTCCATGGCGACCGGCCATCTTGTCTCCCACTTTCAATTTTCTTTTCTTGGCCAGGTAAACCTTGGCGAGCTGGACAATGCCGGTGGGAAGCTCATCACCGACCGTGGAGGTGAACTTCTTGCGGTTGAATGCCCCGAGCAGGTCCTTGTATTTGATGGAGTAGTTGTGAAGCAGGGTCTTGATCAAGTCATTCTTAGACTTGTCGGTGGTCCAGTTATTCGGGTTGATGGTGGCAAAATCGATTCCGTGCAGGATCTTCTGGGTGAATTTTGTCCCCTTGGGCACCACCACCTCCTTCAGGCTGTTGCTCACCCCCTGGGAGGTTTTCCCGCTGACCAGCACAATCAGCTTGTCAACCAGCTTCCCGCGCAGTTCGGCAGTTTCCTTGCGGAACTCATCGTCCATCTTCTCAATGACCCCCTTCTCCTTCGTCTTGGCCTTGCGGTCCTTGATCACCCGGGAGAAAAGCTTTTTGTCGATGATGACGCCCTTTGTGGAAGGCGGTGCCTTCAGAGAGGCATCCTTCACATCCCCTGCCTTGTCTCCGAAAATGGCACGCAGCAGTTTTTCTTCCGGAGTCGGATCGGTCTCCCCCTTCGGAGTGATCTTCCCGATCAGGATATCCCCTTCGTTCACTTCCGCACCGATCCGGATAAGGCCGTTTTCATCAAGGTCCTTGATCGCCTCGGCGCTGACATTCGGTATGTCACTGGTCAATTCCTCCGCACCCCTTTTGGTATCCCTTACATCCAGGGAGAACTCCTCAATATGGATGGAGGTAAACACATCATCCCGCACTATTTTTTCAGACACCACGATGGCATCCTCAAAGTTATACCCTTTCCAGGGCATAAAAGCCACTTTCAGGTTGCGGCCAAGTGCCAGTTCTCCACTCTTGGTGGCATAGCCCTCAGACAGCAACTGCCCGGCCTTTACTTTCTGGCCCTTCCTGACAATGGGTTTAAGGTTGATGCAGGTGCTCTGGTTCGTCTTGCTGAATTTTATCAGGTTATAGACACGCACGTCGTCCTCAAAGCTGACCAGTTTCTCTTCGTCAGATCGTGAGTAGCGGATATGAATCTCATCTGCATCCACATATTCCACAAGACCGTCCCCTTCGGCATGCAACAGCACCCGGGAGTCGGAGGCCACTTTTTTCTCCAGACCTGTACCCACGATGGGGGCCTCCGGATTGATCAGCGGCACGGCCTGACGCATCATATTACTGCCCATGAGGGCACGGTTCGCATCGTCATGCTCCAGGAAGGGAATCAGGGAGGCAGCAATAGAGGCAATCTGGTTGGGGGCCACATCCATCAGTTTGATCCGCTCAGGTTCCACAATGGGATAATCGGCCTGGAACCTGACCTTGATTCTGTCTTCGACAAAGGCACCGTCTTTCTTCAGAGGCACATTGGCCTGGCTGATGATTTCGGTCTCTTCTTCTTCGGCCGACAGGTAAACCGGGTCATTCTGAAAATTGACCTTGCCCTGGTTCACCTTGAAATACGGGGTCTCAATGAACCCCAGGTCATTCACTTTGGCATACACGCAAAGCGAGGAAATCAGTCCGATGTTCGGGCCTTCCGGGGTTTCAATGGTACAAAGCCTTCCGTAATGTGTAAAGTGAACGTCGCGCACCTCAAAGCCGGCACGCTCACGGGAAAGTCCACCGGGTCCGAGTGCAGACATCCGGCGCTTGTGGGTAAGCTCCGCCAGCGGGTTGGTCTGGTCCATGAACTGCGACAACTGGTTGGTGCCGAAGAAGCTGTTGATCACGGAAGAAAGGGTCTTGGCATTGATCAGGTCGGTCGGGGCGAATACTTCGTTGTCACGAACGTTCATTCGCTCCCGGATCGTCCTGGCCATACGTGCCAGTCCGACTCCAAACTGAGAATACAACTGCTCCCCTACGGTACGTACACGCCGGTTGCTCAGGTGGTCAATGTCGTCCACATCGGCCTTGGCGTTGACCAGTTCGATCAGGTATTTGATGATAAAGATGATGTCTTCCCTGGTAAGCACCCTGGTATCCATGGGGATATCCAGATTCAGCTTGCGGTTGATGCGGTAGCGACCGACATCTCCCAGGTCGTAGCGCTTGTCAGAAAAGAACAGTTTTTCGATCATCCCGCGGGCTGTCTCGTCATCCGGAGGATCGGCGTTGCGCAGCAGGCGGTAGATAAACTCCACGGCCTCCTTTTCGGAATTGGTGGTATCCTTCTGCAGCGTATTGTAGACCAGTGCAAAGTCGCTGAGGTTGACCCCTTCCTTGTGCAGGATGACGGTTTTTACGCCGGCATCGATGATCAGGTCAATGTGGTCGTTCTCCACGATGGTCTCCCGGTCAATGATGACCTCGGTACGCTCAATGGATACGACTTCCCCGGTATCTTCATCCACGAAATCCTCTACCCAGGATCGCAGCACACGTGCGGCCAGCTTGCGTCCGATATATTTTTTCAAGCCGGTTTTGCTAACCTTCACCTCATCGGCCAAACCGAAAATCTCAAGGATATCCTTGTCATTCTCAAAACCGATGGCACGCAGCAGGGTAGTGACGGGAAGTTTTTTCTTCCTGTCGATGTATGCGTACATCACATTGTTGATGTCGGTGGCAAACTCGATCCAGGAGCCCTTGAAGGGAATAATCCTGGCGCTGTACAGCTGGGTGCCGTTGGCATGCACAGAAGTGCCGAAAAACACCCCGGGTGAGCGGTGGAGCTGGGAGACCACAACCCTTTCGGCGCCATTGACGACAAAGGTTCCCCTGGGTGTCATGTATGGGATCATGCCCAGGTAGACATCCTGTATGATGGTCTCAAAATCTTCATGCTCCGGATCGGTGCAATACAGCTTTAATTTGGCTTTCAGCGGAACACTGTAGGTCAACCCCCTTTCTATGCATTCCTGAATGCTGTACTTGGGCGGATCAATAAAATAGTCGAGAAACTCAAGTACAAAATTGTTGCGTGCATCAGATATCGGAAAGTTCTCGCTGAAGACTTTGAAAAGTCCTTCATTTTTCCGGTTTTCAGGAGTGGTCTCCAGTTGGAAAAAGTCCTGGAAGGACTTCACCTGGATCTCAAGAAAATCGGGGTATTCAAAATGTTTTGTTACGGTTGCAAAGCTAAGCCTTTCTCCGGTCGTATTTTTTGCTGCCAAGGTTTGAGGGTTTTGGGTTTTTGAAAAAACAAAGAAGGAAACATATAAAC
>SLSG01000332.1 GCA_007130545.1 Bacteroidales bacterium
AAGACAGCCCGTATTACGAGGTGGTCATTATGTCGCTCGTCCAGGTATATGTCCGTACCAACCAGCCAGAGAAACTAAAAGAAATAGAGGATATTTACCTCAAATATTTTGGGGGAGCCGAAGAAGAACAGGAATAGCTCTAAAAGCAAACAGGGGAGAAATCCCCTGTTTGTTTAAAACACCAACTTAACATAATATTAATTATAGTACTTTTATAGCATCCCAGCCGGATCGGCCAGAGCTTCTTTTTGGGCCGTTTTACCTGGGAGAAACCTGGGCCCCGGTACTTGCGGAAATTTCCTTATGCAAGGGATTTCCGGTATAATTCACCATGCTACCGGTATTCGCTTTAACTTCCAGCGATTCGGTCACAAACAGATCGGTTTGTGCTCCGGCACTTGTAGTTAATTTTACATTTTCCGCTTCCAGCGAAGATGCATCCAGCATGGACCCGGCATTGTTTTTGGCGGTCATCTCCCGGACACGTCCCCGGATAATGGCTTCGGCCCCACTGCTCACCTCCAGCTCAAGACGGTCGAAATCTATGGCAAGCCAGCTTTTGGCTCCCGAATTCACCACATGGTGCAGGATTTTCCCCTTTAACCCGTCTTCTGCGTGAACCCGGGCACCAGACTGGGCAACCAAGGAGCCAATCTCCACCATGTCAACCTCCACTTCTATGCTTGCGTTTTTTCCGGCCCAGGCACGCAATGTGACATTCAGAACCTCATCTTTCACCTCGGTGCGGATGTGCTCCATCAGGTTGTCGTCGGCCCGGACAACCACCTTGTGTTGGTCTCCCTGTCGGATCAGCAGGCTCATGCTGCCAGAGGCGTCAATGCCGTTAAACGGAGGAACATCCACGGCATTGGTGATGATATTCCCGCTGGGTTCAATGAATACCGCGGCCTTTAACTGTACCCTGATAAAGACCATAAGTACGGTAACGGCTATCAGGATCAGAACAAATACGCCAAGCAGAATTTTATTTGTTGTTTTCATATGCATTTATATTACTATTATTCTTTCTTTATATTACAATCCACGGCCTAATTCCGGCTTTCCTTGCGGAATTTCTGATGGTACCTCTTAAGGTCTTCAAAGTCCAGCTTTACCAGGTCCAGCATCCGGAACATTTTTGGCAGTTCTTCCTGTATGAATTGCTGTTTTTTCAATTCAAGGGTCTTTTCGAACCCGTCCTCTGACACAAAATAGCCAATGCCCCTCTTGTTGTATATAATCCCTTGGTCCTGCAGGTAGTTGAAGGTCCGGATCGCGGTGTTGGGATTCACCTCCACCTTGACTGCGATTTCCCGTATCGAGGGGATCTTCTCCCCTTTCTGCCACTTCTTCTGCAAGATATTCTCGCAGAAATAATCGGCAATTTGCAGATAGATTGCTTGATTTTCGTTGAATTCCATTATTACACCTGCCTTTCTTTTAAGCTAAACCAGGTAGTTACCAGGAAAAAGGGAATGGTAAGGTACCAGAAAATAAATTTGAATACTGCGGGAAGGACTTTGGTCATCAGGTTCTCCAGCGGAGCGATTACCACCTGTCCCTCCATCATGACCATGTCACCCGACAAGCTGCGGAACAAACCCCATCCCACCAGTCCTGAATAAATGTTCAGCGCCAGGCTGACTAAAAACAAGGCCAGCAGGGTCTTCAGGAAGTTGTTCTTGCGGAAATAGACCGCACCCAGCAGGAACACACTCTGGGTGACCAGATAGATACCGATGGTTTTCAGACTCCCCGTAAAAATGACCAAATTAAACGGCATTGTTCCGTTCAATAGCTGCATTACCAGGTTGCCTGCCAGTCCGATGAGCAACATGGCCAGCAGGGAAAAAACGGCAAACAGCGGACCCGTTATCAGCCAGGCGCTCACAAGCCGTTCCGTCAGGGAAACCGGCAGGGTCAGGTAACTGTAACTGCGCTGTACCTGGTGAAGTTCAAAATAAATATTGCTGGTAAAAACATACCCGCCGATAAACATCACGACAAAGTACAGAGGCACCATGCCAGACAGGGCCGGGGGATTAAAATAGGCGACCAGCAGCGAAATGATCAGCAAAGTACCGGCCATCCCGCCAAAGGCGATCAGCAGGCTCTTTGCACTGGAAAAGATCTGCCGTCGCATCAGCAATAACAATCTTTTAAAATTAAATAGGTTATTTGTTTCCATGGTGGTTTTAATTTTCAAAAACTTGATTGATTTCCTTGGAATTGGCTGTCACGCCGTTGAACAGAAGCTCCAGATCCAACCGGGTCTCCTTGCCGCTCGTATTGGGCAGGATCCCTGCATATCCGCCAAAGGTTTCCTCTGCATACAAGGCCCTTCCCCCTTCCTTAACGGGCTCGAAAAGCAAATGCCTGCTGATGTGTTCCACGCTTTGGTTGAAAATGATCTTTCCCCCGTCAATGATGATCACGGGATCGATCAGGCTTTCCAGGTCACGAACCTGATGGGTGGAAATGACCAGGACCTGCTCTTCTGAAATGGAAGCGGCAATTACCCTTCTGAACTGACTTTTAGATGGAATGTCCAGTCCGTTTGTCGGCTCATCCATCAGCATCAGCCTGGAATTGGTGGAAAGTCCGAATGCCAGCAGGAATTTTTTCTTCTGGCCGTAGGATAGCTGGTTGAGCATGTTCTTGGGATGCAGTTGGAATTCCCCAAGCAACCAGCTGAATTTATCGTGGTCGAAGCGGTTGTAAAACGGCGCATTGACCGACACATAGCTATCAATCCGCAGGGCCGGAAGATGATATTCCTCTGGCAGCAGATAGATGTCCTGAAGCACCGAGGGGAGCCGGTCAGATGATGCATAACCGGACACGGTGCATGCTCCCGACCGGGGAAAGACCAAACCTGAAATGATCCGCAGCAAGGTGGTTTTCCCTGCTCCGTTCTTCCCGAGCAAACCATATATATTGCCAGGTGCAAGCTCCAGGTCCAACTGGTCAAACAAGCGTTGCTTCTTGTTGTAACCGAATGAAAGTTTTTTAATGGAGACCATGATTAATGATTTAGTGTTCTACATTACTATTACACCACAAATGTAGGAAAGTTTTTTTTACAAATGCAAGTTTTAGAAAAAAAAATTTGCATTTTTTTTCTTTTTATTCTTATTTACCTGATAGCCTGTGCTTTAACATTTTTTAACTCGAAAAAAGACCAATTATTCCCGTCCGGACGTATTTTTGCAACAACCAATACGAAAAAAATGAGCGCCGGTATGGATATCAAGGAATTGAATGAACGCATACAGCAGGAAAGCGCATTCGTGGACCTGCTTAATATGGAGATGGGCAAGGTCATTGTCGGACAGCGGGCAATGGTCGACCGACTGCTGATCGGACTGCTGGCCAATGGGCATGTATTGCTCGAAGGGGTGCCTGGTCTGGCCAAGACCCTGGCAATCAAATCACTGGCCAATACGATAAAGGCCAAATTCAGCCGGATCCAGTTCACCCCTGATCTGCTTCCCGCCGACCTGATCGGCACCATGATCTACAGCCAGAAGACGGAGGAATTCGTTGTGAGAAAGGGGCCCGTTTTTGCCAATTTCATCCTGGCGGACGAGATCAACCGTGCGCCTGCAAAGGTGCAAAGTGCCCTGCTTGAAGCCATGCAGGAAAGGCAGGTAACCATCGGGGATATGACTTATCCCCTGGAAGAACCCTTTCTTGTGCTGGCCACCGAGAATCCACTGGAACAGGAAGGCACCTATCCCCTGCCGGAAGCCCAGGTGGACCGCTTTATGCTCAAGGTTGTGATCGGCTATCCGACAAAAGAAGAAGAAAAACAGATTCTGAGGCAAAACATGCTGGAGGATTACCCTTCAACTGCCCCGGTGCTGGAGCCGGCCGATATCATGAAAGCCAGAAATGTGGTCCGGGAGGTTTACCTGGATGAAAAAATCGAAAATTACATCACCGACATTGTGTTTGCAAGCCGTTACCCGGACCAGTATGGCCTGGAGAAGTTCCTGCCGCTGATCAGCTACGGGGGATCCCCCAGGGCCAGTATCAATCTGGCACTGGCCGCCAAGGCCTTTGCCTTTATAAAAAGGAGGGGGTACGTGGTTCCTGAAGACATCCGGGCCGTTTGCGCCGATGTGCTGAGGCACCGCGTGGGTCTTACCTACGAAGCGGAAGCGGAAAACATCACTCCTGAAGACATCATTACGGAGATCCTGAATACGGTTGAAGTGCCCTAAATTCCCGGTCCATATGGAAACCACGGAGCTGCTGAAGAAAGTCCGGAAAATTGAGATCAAAACGCGGGGACTGTCCAGAGAGATGTTCTCGGGGCAGTACAGCAGTGCTTTCAAGGGACGTGGCATGGCTTTCACGGAGGTTCGGGAATACCAGTATGGCGATGACATCCGCAGCATTGACTGGAATGTGACTGCCCGGCTGAACCACCCTTATGTCAAAGTCTTTGATGAGGAACGCGAGCTGACGGTCATGCTGCTGATCGACGTGAGCGGGTCCAACGCATTCGGTGCTGCCGGACGGATAAAGGAAAGCATGATCACAGAGATTGCCGGCGTACTTGCATTTTCGGCCATCAGCAATAACGACAAGGTGGGAGTAATCTTCTTCAGCAGCGGGATAGAAAAGTTCATTCCCCCCAAAAAAGGGACATCCCATATCCTGAGGATCATCAGGGAGCTGATCGATTTCAGGCCCAAAGACCAGGGCACAGACATTTCGATTGCATTAAAATACATGCGGAATGCAATTAAAAAGCGCTCTGTGGCTTTCCTGTTATCCGACTTCAATGACAAAGCATTTGGCGATGCCTTGTCCATTGTGAATAAAAAGCATGACCTGGTCTGCATAAGGGTTTATGACCAGCGTGAAAAAGCCCTGCCCCGGTCGGGATTGATGAAGCTTCAGGATGCCGAGACCGGGCAAGGCTTCTGGGTGGATACCTCCAGCCGGGCGGTACGTGACGGTCTGAGGGATTGGAGTATGGAGCAGGACCGTATGATCCGGGCTGCTTTTACCAGGGCGGGGGTGGATGCCGTGGAGATATCCACAGAACAGGATTTCGTTCCGCCCCTGATGCAATTGTTTAAAAGAAGATCATAGCGAAAGAAAGTGAAATTTGCAGGGCGATGAAAAGAAACCGATGGGGCCGAAGAGGAAGTGACCAGGCAGGAAATATGGCGGCGGCAGGCTTGCTGCTTTTGCTGGTGCTTGCATTGTCTGCAGGTGGGGTTTCCGGTCAGAAAGCCATGATAAGCCTGGTGCCGGGAGAAATTCTTATCGGGGAACATGCCCGGATGGAACTGGAGCTGGAAGTGCCTGCCGGCAGTCTGGTTGTCTGGCCGGCACTTCAAGAAAATTTCACCGGCGAAATTGAGATCATCCGGTTTGGCATCCCCGATACCATCCGCAGCGAAAATGAGGTTTATCATCTCCGACAGGTCCACACCATCACAGCCTGGCAAGAAGGCTTTCTTCCGGTCCCTCCCATTGGTTTCACGGTGATTATGCAAGGGGATACAGCACGGATCGAAACCCCTGCCGCCTTGCTGGAAGTACATTCAATCGGGATAGATCCGCAAGGGGACATTAAGGACATCAGGGGTATTCTCCGCCTGCCGGTCGGACTGAGAGATCTTTGGGTTTATTTAGTCGGATTGTTGGCCGTGGGACTCCTGGCCTGGTGGCTAAAACGGTATTTCAGAAAGCCGGAAAAACCAATGAAAGCTCCAGCCAAAAAAGAAAAACCGCGAATACCGGCCCATATCGCAGCCCTGAGCAGCCTGGAAGGCCTGAAGGAGAAAAAATTATGGCAGACCGGCAGGGTAAAGCTTTTCCATAGTGAGCTTAGCCGGATCGTGCGCATATACCTGAGAGACCGTTTTGCACTGGATGCCCTGGAGATGACCACCACGGAGATCATGACTGCCCTCCCAAACAGTGTTGAGGATGGTTCGCTCAGGGAGAAGTTGCGACAGATTTTGGAGCAGGCGGACCTGGTGAAGTTTGCGAAGCATCAGCCCCTGGATGCCGATCATGAAACTGCCCTGCAGGCGGCTTTTCATTTTGTTGAACGGACAAAAATACCGGTAAAGAATGGGGATTGACATTGCATTTGCCCACAGGACGGTCTTGCTGCTGCTGGGTGTGGTCCCCCTGCTGGTGGCCTGGTATGTGTGGAAACAGCGGAAAAGGGACCCTTCCCTGAGATTTTCCCATACGGCTTTTCTTAAAGGTTCAGGCAGGGGAATCCGCAGCCATTTCATCCACCTGCCTTTCGCACTCCGGATTCTGGTAATCGTCCTGCTGGTGCTGGCTTTGGCCAGGCCAAGAAGCAGCATGCATACGCAGCAGACCACCGTGGAGGGAATCGACATCGTGATCGCCCTGGACATCTCCACCTCCATGCTGGCAGAGGACTTTCCGCCCAACCGCCTGGAGGCTGCCAAAAACACTGCGGCTAAATTCATGGATATGCGGCCGGGCGACCGGATCGGAATGACCGTATTCAGCGGGGAAAGTTTCACCCTTTGTCCCCTTACAACAGACCACAGACTGCTGAAAGAAATGGCCTCAGGCATTTCCACCGGAATGGTCGAGGATGGCACGGCCATCGGGGATGGCTTGTCGACCGCAATCAACAGGTTGCGGGATAGCCAGGCAATCAGCAAGGT
>SLSG01000304.1 GCA_007130545.1 Bacteroidales bacterium
GGTCCGTGGGCACGTGACTTCTGGGGTTTCAATACCGAGGCACAGTTTCTGGCCAACCGCGGCTATGCTGTCTTGCAGATCAACTTCCGGGGCAGCACGGGCTTCGGCAAGTCTTTCCTGAATGCAGGCAACCTGGAATGGGGAGACCTGATGCAGGACGACATTACCTGGGGGGTGAAGTACCTGATTGAACAGGGCATTGCCGACCCGGACCGCGTCGCCATCTATGGCGGCTCCTATGGCGGGTATGCCACACTGGCCGGACTGGCATTTACGCCGGATCTTTACGCTGCAGGGGTATCGTTTGTAGGCCCCTCCAACCTGATCACACTGCTCAACTCCATTCCGCCCTATTGGGAAGCCGCCCGCAAGGTGTTCCACGAGCGCATGGGAGACCCATCGACCGAAGAAGGCAGACAGCAGCTCATCAGGCAGTCGCCATTGTTTTCGGCCGACAAGATCGTGGCTCCCCTTATGGTGGTGCAGGGACAGAACGACCCACGGGTGAAGAAGACTGAAAGCGATCAGATCGTGGTGGCCCTGCGCGACCGCGGGTTCCCGGTGGAGTATCTGAATGCACCCGATGAAGGGCATGGCTTCGCCCGGCCGGAGAACAACATGGCTTTCGTGGCCGCCAAGGAGCGCTTCCTTGCCAAACACATCGGAGGCAGATACCAGGAGGACATGCCTGCGCATATTGCCCAAAGGCTGGAGGAGATTACGGTGGACGTGAATACCGTGACCTTGCCCGAAGAACTGAGTATGGAAGAGCGAAGCATGTCGCTCCAACCGGTGCGGTCGCTGACCGAAGGGGAATTCGAGTATGCAATCAGCCTGAACATGATGGGTCAGGAGATGAACCTGAACCAGGTGGTCAGCATCAAAAAGGAGGACGACAAAATGGTCGTCGTGGAAACCTCCCAGACACCCATGGGCGAGGCGGTGGACAGAATAGAACTGGATGCATCCAGCCTGCAGCCCGTGAAGCGCTCTGTAAAGCAAGGAGCGACAGAGGTGAACATCGACTTTTCTGCCGGGAAGGCAGAGGGTAGCATTGTGGCTGGCGGACAAACCATTCCGGTGAACATCACGCTGGAATCTGAACTCTTTGCCGAAGGACCCGGCGCTTCGTTTGTATTGGGGACCTTGCCGCTGGCTGAGGGTTACCGCGCCGTTTACAGCACTACCGACCTGAACAGCATGAAGGTGAAGTCTTTCAGGCTGGTTTCAAGCAAGGATAAGCTTGAGGATGGCCGGGAGGTGTGGAAAGTGGAAACTGCGCCGGCGGACGGAGCTCCGGGCGGTATGACCATCTGGTTTGACACCGAACGCTTTGTGCCGCTTCGCTATGAGCAAATTTTGCCCGAGGCAGGCGGAGCCAGGTTGGTGGGGGTGCTGGAGGAGTAAGGCCGGGCTTTTTTTCGTAAGGCGGCGGAGACCACCGGCTTTGTCTATTCACTCCCCTTATGGGCTTCCAGCAGGATGGCCAGGATTTTGATGGCGGCCTCCGCAATCACGGTTCCGGGTCCGAATACACCGATTACCCCGGCATCGTAAAGGAACTGGTAGTCCTGCGGCGGAATGACCCCGCCCACGATGACCATGATGTCGTCGCGCCCCTGGTTCTTCAATTCCTGAATGACCTGCGGGGCCAGTGTTTTATGCCCGGCTGCCAGGCTGGACATTCCAATGATGTGCACGTCGTTTTCCACGGCTTGTTTGGCGGCCTCCTTCGGAGTCTGGAACAGGGGACCCACATCCACGTCAAAGCCGATATCGGCATAAGCGGTGGCTACCACCTTGGCGCCGCGGTCGTGCCCGTCCTGCCCCATTTTTGCGATCATGATACGCGGACGACGTCCTTCCAGTTTTGCGAAGTCGTCGGCCATCGCGCGGGCTTTTTGGAAGCTGTCGTTGTTTTCGATTTCCATGGAATACACTCCTGATATTGAACGGATGACGGCCTGGTAGCGGCCAAAAACCTTCTCGCATGCCAGGGAGATCTCTCCCAGCGAAGCCCGCTTGCGGGCAGCTTCCACGGCCAGTTCCAGCAGGTTGCCCTGCCCGGTTTCGCAGGCGGTGGTGATGGCATCCAGGGCGGCCTGCACCTCCTCATTGTTGCGCCCGGCGCGCAGCTTTTCAAGGCGCTTGATCTGGGAAGCCCTGACGGCGGTGTTGTCTACGTCGAGAATGTCGATGGGGTCTTCTTTTTCGCGGCGATAGCGGTTCACCCCCACAATGATGTCCTTGCCGCTGTCGATGCGGGCTTGCTTACGTGCGGAGGCTTCTTCGATCCGCATCTTGGGAACGCCTGTTTCAATGGCCTTGGCCATCCCCCCGAGACTTTCGACTTCCTGGATAAGTTCCCAGGCACGCTTGGCGATCTCGTGGGTGAGGCTCTCCACATAATAGGATCCCGCCCAGGGGTCAATGGCCTTGCAGACGTTGGTCTCTTCCTGTATGTACAACTGGGTATTGCGGGCAATGCGTGCCGAGAAATCGGTCGGCAGTGCGATGGCCTCGTCCAGCGCATTGGTGTGCAGCGACTGGGTGTGTCCAAGCACGGCACCCATGGCCTCGATGCAGGTGCGGGTCACATTGTTGTACGGGTCCTGCTCGGTAAGGCTCCAGCCGGAGGTCTGGCTGTGGGTGCGCAGCGCAAGGGACTTGTCGTTTTTCGGGTTGAACTGCTTGACGATCTTGGCCCAGAGCAGCCTGGCGGCACGCATCTTGGCAATCTCCATGAAATGGTTCATGCCGATGGCCCAGAAAAACGAAAGGCGGGGGGCAAAGGCATCGATGTCCATTCCCGCATTCACCCCGGTACGCAAGTACTCCAGTCCGTCTGCCAGCGTATAGGCCAGCTCGATGTCACAGGTGGCACCGGCCTCCTGCATATGGTAGCCGCTGATCGAGATGGAGTTGAACCTGGGCATGTTTTTTGACGTGAACTCGAAGATGTCGGCGATGATCTTCATCGACGGCAATGGCGGGTAAATATAGGTGTTGCGCACCATGAACTCTTTCAGGATGTCATTCTGTATCGTCCCGCTGAGCTTTTCCATGGGTACGCCCTGCTCTTCGGCTGCCACGATATAGAATGCCATCACGGGCAATACCGCGCCGTTCATCGTCATTGAGACCGACATCTTGTCCAGTGGGATGTCGTCGAACAGGATTTTCATGTCGAGGATGGAGTCGATGGCTACACCAGCTTTCCCCACATCGCCGACCACCCTTTCGTGGTCAGAGTCATAACCGCGGTGGGTGGCCAGGTCAAATGCCACAGACAATCCTTTCTGCCCGGCTGCAAGGTTGCGGCGGTAAAACGCATTCGATTCCTCTGCAGTGGAGAACCCGGCATACTGGCGGATGGTCCAGGGACGCATTACATACATGGTGCTGTATGGCCCCCTGAGAAAAGGCGGCAGTCCGGCCGCATAATTCAGGTGCTCCATCTCCAGCAAGTCCTCTGCGGCATACACGGGTTTGACCCGGATCTGCTCAGCCGTCTGCCAGCAGGAAGTGTTCTTGTGCTCTTTTTCCCATTGACGAAAATCGGTTTGCTTTTTTTCGTCGGATCGGTAAGAAATGTTCTTGAACGAGGGGCGCATATGAATGGGCGTTGATTTTGTTTGGGATGTACTTAATTAATGTCAAGGATGGCATTGAACCTGGAAAGGGCCTCCAGCGCATTGGTGCGCAGGTGGATGAAATGTCCGACACCGGCCTGGTCCAGTTGCTCCATGAGCTCCCTGGGGTTGCCTGCCACGACGACCTGGGTCTTTGGGGCTGCCTTTTTAATCTGTGCGACAGACTCCAGGAGTTCGGCATATTCTTCATCGCTGCTGCAAAGCACAACAATGTCTGCCTTGTACGCCAGGGCGTCTTTCACCCCGTCGGCCGGGTTTTTGTATCCGGCGCCTTCCCTGATCTCATATCCGGCCACGCCGAAAAAGTTGGTGCTGAAACCGGCCCGGGCTTTTCTCATGACCAGGTTGCCATATGTCAGCAGGAAAACCTTCGGGGTGTCAAAACCCTTTTGTTCGTGGTTTTCCACGGCCAGCCGGATGGCTTCAAACGCCTGGGGTCCGCGATAGGGCCTCAGTCCGCCAAGGTCTTCCACCCTCGCTGTGGGCTGCAGCTTGTCCAGCATCCGCTCGCCTGCACTGGGGTATTGGTTGGTGCCTATGAATACCTGCTTGCGCATCGCAATGTCCATGTCGCGCTTCTGGCAGGTTTTTTCGATGGCTTCCCTGATGAACCCGGTTTCAACGGCAGACACAAAACCACCCATTTCCTCGGTGGCCACGAACAAGTCCCACGCAGCAGAGGCGATGGAGTCGGTCAGGGTTTCAATATAGTAGGAGCCGGCGGCCGGGTCGACCACCTTGCTGAAGTAAGACTCATGCTTGAGTACAATCTGCTGGTTGCGCGCCACGCGCAGGGAGAAGTCGTCAGACTTCTTAAAGGTGATATCGAAGGGGTTTACGGTGATGCTGTCAACACCTGCAATGGCCGCTGACATGGCTTCTGTGGTGGTACGAAGCAAATTCACGTAAGGGTCATAAACGCTTTTGTTCCAGGTGGAGGTGACCATGTGCAGGCTGATCTTGCGGGCACTTTCGGTGGCCGGCTTGTACTGCTCCACGATCTTTGACCACAGGATCTTCACGGCCCTCAGCTTGGCGATCTCCAGGAAGTAATTTGAGCCGACTGCCAGGCGGAACTGCATCAGGGGGGTGATCTCGTCCACCCGGAAACCCTTGGACGTCAAAGTTGCCAGGTATTCGTTGCCTTGTGAAAGGCTGAATGCAAGCTCCTGAACAATGCTGGCCCCGGCATTGTGGTAATGCTGCCCGTTCACGGTGATGACCCGGAAGGCGGGTTGTTTGGTCATGGCTGACTTGAGAAGCGAAACCGCCTGCTCCATATTCTCTCCCAGGTTGCCATAGGGCTGGCCATACAAGAGGAAATACCCCAGCGGGTCAAAGTTCAGGGAACCCCGGCACTGCTTGCCTTCGGCTATTTCGAGGAATTGGTTGAGCAGGGTCGGATAGTCCTTGCCGTGGATGAAGTGGACGGCTGTGCGGGACGGATCGATTCCCTCCAGCAATGCCGCGATCTGGCTCTTGTTCTCTGCTCCCAGTGCATTCAGTCCGACTGCCTGCACCCCCTTTTCAATGGCATTTCTGGCCAATGCGTTCGCTGCCGTGATATCCTCCTCCTCGAAGTCCTGCCGGATGTCCCAGTCATTGTCCCGGGTTTTGGTGCCGCGGACGAACGGGGCTTCACCGGGCAGGGTGCCCACATGGCTGAGTGACTCCAGGTGCTCAGAGCGGTAGTATGGACGGGCTGTGATCCCGTCGGTGGTTTTCCAGACCAGGCGCTTCTCGTAATCGGCACCCTTCAGGTCTTCGTGAATCTTTTCTTCCCATTCCTGCGTACTAACAGCGGGAAAATCCTTCAGAAACTCAGGCTTTTTTTCTTGCTCCATGCCTCAATTGGTTAAAAACGCCACAAAATTACAACTTATTAACCAATCGGCAAGGGAGAACGGCTTCTGATATTACCGGACCCTTGCACGCAGGGGATGCCTGAGTCCGCGGAAGTCGGAAAGCTCCATCCGGATATTGCCCACAACCAGTCCGGATTCGATCAGAATGGGGACTTTGTTGCGGTCATCCGAGATCCACATGGTCATGGGGTAGGGCTGGCTGAAAACCTGTCCCTCAAGAACTTCCGGCTTGAATTTCAAAGTGTTGAAGGTGCCCAGGCGGGTGGTCACCTGTTCCCTTCCCTCGTAGACAATCCGGGATACATACACGGTATCCCCGAAAAAGAAGTCCACCGAAAAGGCATCCCCCGGCCCGGAGCTGGAGACATCGAAAGTCCGGGCAAAGTAGAATGCGGAGATCAGGTCCTGCGTATAGGGCATGATCTCGGTGGTGGCCCTGTTGCTGACAGCCTTGCCCCCGATGTGGTCAAAGGACACCTGTTCGTCGCGGCTGTAATTTCCCTCGCGGATGTTTCTGGAAAACCGCAGAGGCGCGATGGCCGAATTGTCGATGTATGTGTCGTAGCGGTTTTCGACCTTGAAAAAAAAGTTGAACAGTCCCCGGCTGTTTACCAATCCGACTACATGCATCGTGGGCCTGCCGCTGACAAACATCGTGGTGGGCTGTACCTCCAGGGAGGCTTCGCCGGCACGGACATTTCCCGTAAGCCGGCTGTTGTAGTAAACCGTGAACTCTATCCTTTCCCCGCGGTCAAACACCGTGTTCTCCAGGGCCCGCATTCCCTTTCCGTTTTCACCGCCGGCATGCAGCGGCCCGACTCCGGCGGGGAGTAACAGCATCGATGCGAAGCATGCAAGAGTGACAAACAGGATCGGTTTGAACAGGCTCATGAACAGTAATTTAATGAAAATTCCCTAAATAAAAACGAGGATACAGACATTAAATTACAAAAGTCGTTCCAAGATTGCCGCGGGCCGGACCTCCTGCTGCCGCTCGCCATGCTCCTGCTTTGCGCGGGCCGGACATCTGCTGCCGCTCGCCCTTATCCCGGGGGGCGCTCCTCAAATTTTATAAGGCGACACGGATCCGCGCTGAGAACCTTGGCTGCCTGAAAGGCAGGCGCAGTTCGAAGCGTGGATCTGTGCGCCGGGTAA
>SLSG01000327.1 GCA_007130545.1 Bacteroidales bacterium
CCACCTTTATTGGCTTCAACTTCGGCACGAACCTGTCGCTGTTCCCGACCTTTACCAAGGCGTTCTGGGGCATGAAGAACTTCGGGGTTAACTATGGCATGGTGCTTACCGCCTGGGGCGTAGGCGGCTTTGTGTTCAGCCGCCTGTCACAAACCCTGTTCGCGACCAGCGGCAACCACCGCCTCTCCTTTATCATCGCGGGGATCTGTCTGGTGGTTTGCGCCGGACTGGCACTGGTGCTGGGGAGGATTCAGGCGATGCAGGCTGCTGAACAACCATCTGCTTCTGCCTCCGCGGGCAATCTTCACGAACCTTTGCGCCCAGTCCCGGTGTATCAGGAGCGCTGATCAGGACCATGATGGCCTTTCAGTCATTCGTTGATGTGTGGTAAGTAAATTTATTTACATTTACCATACACTGCCTTATCTCCCCATTGGGTCCTAAGCCATTGCAAACCAACGTGTAACTTAATTTCTTTTTCCATGCAGAAAATCGTGGTCATCACGGCTTTGTTGCTTATGGGCAATTGGGCCGTCTCGCAAACATCGGGAACCTCTCCGGGCGCTGCGGTCCCCAAGCAGAATACCGTCCATATCGACGTGTCCATCTCCCAGCCGAATGTGGAGGCATGCCTGGACAACACCGGGGTCCAACTGCTGCTGCCTGAAAACTGGATCAGGCTTTCCCCCAACCCGGCAAAGGGTTTTGTCTCACTGAATGCTGGCATGCTCAAGACCGGCGAAAGCGTTACGGTTCTGGTTCTGGACAAGGCCGGACACGAGATGCTGCGTTTGCGCAGGCAGGCCGGCGAAGGCGGACTACAGGCCATCATCAACCTGTCGGGCTTTACCAGCGGCTCCTATTTTATCCATGTGATCGGCGAATCCCGCTCTGGGGTGCAGCAATTAATCATCCTTTAATCCCATGGCCATGAAAAAAAACTTGTTTTTATTTATTGTCGGATGGGCCTTGCCGGTATGTGCGCTATTCGCTTCGGAGGTGACTGTCAACCAGGACGACCATGCCATTCTCAGGTTGAAGGACTATGTGGGTGACGTACAGTGGCAGCGGTCGACCGATGGAAGCACCTGGCAAAACATCAACGGGGCAACCGCCGACACTTTGTTGTTTGTGGCCGATGTCACCACCTGGTTCCGCGCGCAGGTAACTGCCGGATGGTGCGATCCGTTTATTTCCGAAACGGTGCTGGTCACGGTCATTCCGGATGGGGGCACGGGATCCTGCCCCACCTGTCCGGGCTCACCAACAGTTGCCGATGCAGAGGGCAATGAGTATCCGACAGTGATGATCGGCGAACAATGCTGGATGGCAGAGAACCTGAAAACCACAAAATACCGAAATGGAGACGCCATTGCCCGGCCGGCCACCGAAACCGCCTGGCGGGCAGCGACCTCCGGTGCTTATGCTGTGTACAGGGACAATGAGGTTCGCAAGGACCAATACGGATTGTTGTATAACTGGTACGCGGTGGATGATGACAGGGGCCTTTGTCCGACCGGGTGGCGGGTGCCGACGCATGACGAATGGACCGACCTGGAGAGGGCCATTTGCACAAGCGAAACCTGTGCATCTGACTTTCCATATGACAATTCAACTTTCAGCTGGGGCGGGACCAACGAGGGGAACAAACTGAAATCCTGCCGCCAGGCCAACTCCCCCCTGGGTGGGGAATGTGCCACTAACCAGCACCCTTACTGGGTTCAGCATGCCACGCATTACGGAACGGATGCGTTCTGTTTTGGGGGTCTTCCCGGTGGAGCAAGGAGCGATCCCGGGTTTTTCGGACTGCTCGACACGGCCCATTGGTGGTCTTCTTCCTCGTTTTCTGGTGAGCATGCCTGGGGGCGCTACCTCTATGAATCAAATGGGGGAGTCGGACGCTATTGGTTTTATAAGCATGACGGAATGAGTGTTCGGTGCATAAAGGAGTGAGCGAGTCAGGGTTTATGCCCAACGCGTGCGCCGGCTATTTTCCTGTTGCTTTCCCTGCTTTTTACGGATTTTTTCCACTTTTCCGTGTTTTTCAACGCTTTTTTAAAAAATTTGATTTAATTGTTTGTTTAACTTTTATAACTTCGCCGGGATTTTTTCATCCAAACCATGGTTGGCGGATTGGAAAACCATTTAAAGGGGGGGGTATATGAAGCAAACGATTCAATCAGAAAATCTTGCGTTGTTGTTCCGGGCGGCTGCTGAAAAATACGGCGAGCTCCCTGCTTTTGCCACGCGCCAAAAGGCTAGTGAGTGGAAACCGGTGTCGTATCGGGAGCTATACCAGCAAGGCCTGAACCTGGCAACCGGACTGATAGAGCTGGGGGTGGAGGCCCGCGAGCATGTGGGCTTGTTTGGCGATAACCGCTTTGAATGGATCCTTTCGGATTATGCCGTGCAGCTCTGTGGCGCGGCTGATGTACCCAGGGGAAGGGATGTGACCGATGTGGAGCTGGTTTATATCATAAACCATGCAGGTATCCGCCTGGCCTTTGTGGAAACCCGGGAACTGCAGGACCGGCTGCTGGGTTTAAGAAGTCAGTTGCCGGAGCTGCGCGAGATTATATTGCTGGACCCTAAGGTGGAGCCAGGTGAGGGGGTCAGGAAGCTGCTGGACATCTGTGATTTCGGGTCCATGCTTAGAGAGCGCGGAGACCGCAGGGCGGAAGACCGCATTGCCGGCATCCAACCCGACGACCTGTTTACGCTGATTTATACCTCCGGAACGACCGGCACACCCAAGGGGGTGATGCTCACCCATGCAAATATGGTCTCCCAGGTCAGGAATATCCCCGGCAGCTACAACTGTACCGACCGGGTATTATCCGTTTTGCCCATCTGGCATATTTTTGAACGGGTGATGGAGATGTACACAATCAGCTTTGGCGGCTGCACCTATTATTCCGGAATTCAGACACTGGGCGAGGACATGAAAAATGTGGAGCCCACCTTTATGGCTTCGGCCCCCAGGTTGTGGGAAAAACTGCACGAACGGATTATGAGGAACATCAAGGCCTCGCATCCGGTGCGGCAGGTCTTGTTTCACATCGCATACTTTTTGTCAAGGCAATACAAGGGCAGTGAGTATTTTATCACAAACAAAAACCTGAAGGTAAATCCCCAGCCAATGTGGAAGCGCATTTTGCTCATGCCGTTCCACCTTCTGCGCTGGGCGGTTGTTCTTCCCTGGTATGGCTTTTTCAATGCGGCAGTACTTGAACGCATCAGGCTCGGGGCCGGAGGCTCACTAAAAGCCACGATTTCCGGTGGAGGCGCGCTACCCTTACATATCGACAAGTTTTTCAACAACGTGGGGATTCCCGTGCTCGAAGGCTATGGGATGACAGAAACCTCTCCGGTTATATCGGTCCGGTCGATGGACAACCTGGTGGTGGGGACTGTGGGACCGCCACTTCCCGAAACGAAAGTTCAAATAAGAAATTCGGATACCAGGGAGGTCATTTATCCGAATGCCGGACTGCCGGACAACGGGAAGGGGATAAGGGGAGAGATCTGGGTACGCGGACCCCAGGTAATGAAAGGCTACTACAAGGAACCCGCACTTACCAGGCTTAGCTTCCACGATGGCTGGCTAAGGACAGGAGACCTGGGGATCATTACCCACAATGATTGTTTGAAAATACTGGGGCGCTGCAAGGCGACCATCGTCCTTTCAAGCGGTGAAAACGTGGAGCCCGAACCCATTGAAATGCGCTTGCTTGAAAGCCAGTATATTGAACAATGCATGGTGGTGGGACAGGACAGGAAATTCCTGGGAACGCTTATCGTTCCGGTTTTTGCAGAATTCCAGCAAGCCGGGTTTCCTGTGCACTCCCCTGAAGACCTTGCGATCAATCCAGCCGTACAAAAGATCATCCGGGAGGAGATCAAACGTGTGATATCGCAAGCAGAAGGGTTTAAGTCGTTCGAGCAGATCCGTGATTTCCGGATTCTTAAGGAAAGCTTCCAGGTTGGGGAGGAACTGACCAACCTGCATAAGGTGAAGCGCCATATCGTTTATGAGAAGTTTGACCATATAATTGCCGATTTATACGCATCAGATTCCGCAAAACCCTTAAAAAACCCCTGTAATGGAATTTAACACACAGCTTCTTTACGGGCACGACCAGGCGCTGCTGGCCCTGATGATCTTTGTCATTATGCTGGGCATGGGTTCCAGCCTGACCGTCGATGATTTTCGGGCCGTTGCGCGTAAACCCCGTGGGGTGCTGATTGGCTTTATTTCACAGTTCGGGCTGATGCCTTTCCTGGCATTTACCCTGGCTACAATCCTGAAAATGCCGCCTGCCTTTGCCATTGCACTCATCCTTATCGGATGCCTGCCCGGCGGGACCACCTCAAATATGTTTGCCTATTTTTCCCGCGGATCGGTTGCGCTAAGCATTTCCATGACCACGGCCTCCACAGTTATGGCCCTGCTGATGATGCCCATTATTCTGAAGCTTTATACCGGCGGGTTTACCAGCCAGATTACCGCCAGTATGCAGGATTCCGGGTCGGGCGCGGAATTTGTGATTCCTACCGGCAATATCATTTCTTCCCTGGTGCTGGTGCTGATCCCGGTGGCCCTGGGCATGATCCTCAGGAGAAAATCTCCGGTTTGGGCAAAGACTGCCGAGGATACGGCCGGCTTCGTGGCCATACTCGTGATCCTGTACCTTCTGCTGACGGCATTTATCCGTCACGGGGGATTGTTTGTCCGCACACCTGTGGAAGTTTACATCGGTGCGATTGGAATCGGACTGGCGGGATTCTTTTTCGGCTACTGGTTTTCACGCCTGCTGGGGGTATTCCCTCTTTTTCAGCGTGCCATATCGCTCGAAACCGGCATCCAAAACGGTCCCGTTTCTTTTGCGATTATCCTGCTTAGCTTCCAGGAGCCTTTCCAGAGCCAGATGCTATGGATGGCCATACTCTATTCCACCTTCATTGTAATGACCTCCTCGATCATCACTTTGTATTTCAGGAAACATGGCCGGTTTGATTGGGAGATCTACAGGAATACAATCATCCATAACCGGCTTTTCGGCGAAAAATACGTCACAGAGTATCCGGGGGGCTTTTTGCCCGGCCGCCTGCTCAGGGACCCCAGCCAGGGTCACTCGCCAAGCCAGCGGAGGTAATTCGCACGGGTCCTTTTGCCCAGCCAGCGGAGGATGGCCTGAATAAGGACGTGCGCGCGCGCGCAGAACGGCCTATTCCACCACGACCCGCACCAATTCCCGCAGGAATTCTTCATGAACCCATGCGCCAAGCCCGGGCGTATCGGGCAGGCTGACCAGCCCATTCTCCCCGTAGGTAATCCCTCCCCCGACCGGGTCTTCTTCGATCATCAAAGGGGAGTCAAAGTCGAAATGCCTGATATGCTTGCTGATCGTCGCCAGGTGCGCGGAGGCGGTGAAGGCCAGGCGGGATTCCAGGAATCCACCCACCTGCATGCCAATGCCGGCCCTTTCTGCCAGCTCAATAATCTTCAGCGCCTTGAAGATGCCCCCGGATTTCCCCAGTTTCAGGTTGAACAACTGGCAGGCCTCCAGGTCGATCAGCCTCTTGGCGTCGTGATGGTCTGACAGGGATTCATCGGCCATCAGCGGGATGGGGCTGGCGGTCCGGACCCTGGGCAGTTCGGTATAGAGCCATCGGGGGATGGGCTCCTCGCAGTAATGGATATTGTAGGGGTCCAGCGACCGCAGGCAGGCGATGGCCTCCTCCACACCCCAGCCCTGATTGGCATCGATGCAAAGCGGGGTGTCCATGCCGATGCGCTCCCGGATGGCATGTATGCGGGCCAGGTCGTCGTCAGGGGATTCCCCCAGCTTTACCTTGACGAAGCGGAATCCCCGTTCCAGGATAAGCCCTGCATCCACCGCCATCTTTTCAGGACTCCCCAGTCCGACTGTATAATCGGTATACATGACCTTGCTGCCATCTCCCCCGAGAAATGCATAAAGGGGCACGCCCGCATGCTGAGAGGCAATGTCATACAGGGCAATGTCAAAGGCACTCTTGATGCTGTAATTCCCGTAGACGACCCGGTCCATTGCCGCTTCGCAATCCGCGATGTCGAGTGGGTCTTTCCCCTTCAGCGCCCTTCCCAGGTAGCGTCCCATCATGGCGGCACTGTCCATCGCCTCCCCGTTGATGGTCAGGAACGGGCTGCACTCCCCAAATCCCTTCATCCCGGTATCGGTGGTAATCACCACCAGCACGTTTTCGGCATGCGTCATGGGTCCCAGGGATATGACAAATGGTTCATGGAGTCGGATGGGGCATTGGTAAATCTCAATTCTGGTAATGGTCATTTCGGTCTGTATTTGGCTTTTGTGGAATAAGGGCCGCCTTAAACCTATTGGTACTTACCTCACATCAAAATCGAAGTAGGTGTCCGGGAAGGGTTCACTGGCCAGTCGGTAATGCCACCATTCTTTTTGAAAGGGCAAAAACCCATGGTCGAGCATGGCCTGCCGCAATATCTCGCGATTCTTTTGCTGCTTGTCCGTGATCAGGGGACTTCTATGGCTGGAAGCAGGTCCGAACAAGTCGAAGCCGCTGCCCATATCCAACGCCTTCCCCGTGTCCAGGTCAAACAGGGTAAGATCCACCGTGCTGCCACGGGAATGTCCGGACCTTCTGGAA
>SLSG01000237.1 GCA_007130545.1 Bacteroidales bacterium
GACCTCGTCGTGGCCAACGGGGGGAACCTGGTCGAAAAAACGACCGAAAACGGATCGACCGCCTATACCTACGAGAACATCAAGCCGGCCTGGCGGATGGATTTTGCGGTGGCACCCTACCGGATAATGGACAACGAGGGATTCCGCATTTTTTATTTTCCGGCGGATGAAGAAGGTGCGGAGAGCGTCATGGCTTCCGCCCTCTCGGCCCTTGAGCAATACACATCATGGTTTGGGCCACTAAAGGGGTTTGAGAAGTTTTCGCTGATCCAGATCCCGGAGGGCTACGGTTCCCAGGCGGATGTGACCAGCATCTTGCAGACGGCGGACGCCTTCCGCCCGGAACAGTCCGCCAAAACCGCCCTGTACCACGAACTGGCCCACCTGTGGCATCCCCGGGAGAAAGAAACCTTTTCCTGCCGCTGGAACGAAGGGCATGCCACATTTCTGCAATACCTGGTCGCCGAGAAGATTGATGGCGGTGTCGGACTTATCAGCCGGGCCAGCCGTTCTTCGGCCGCCCGCTTTACACGGGACTGCGAACCGGGCAGCGCCTGTGCAGAGATCCCGTTTATCGAATACGGGGAGAAAAGGATGACCGACCATTCCTACACAAAGGGCATGGTGCTTTTCCATGTGCTCTATGAACTGATCGGGGAAGAGGCTTTCATGGCCCTGTTCAGGGAGAACTACCGCAGGCATGCGGGGTCCGGGCAGACCACAGAAGACCTGATCGCCCTGATCCTGGAGATTCCCCACCCGGCCATGCCACGCTTCGTGCAGGAATGGTTTTACGGACCAGCGTCGAACGACTACCTGTTTGCCGGGAAAAGCGTGGACGAGATTGTGGAAATGTACAAGGCTGGCGACTGACCCGGTGGGTGGCGCATGAACCGTCATTCTGCGCAAGGCTCCCAGGCTTTCCCGCAGGTGCCGCCATTCCGCCAGGAAGCTGCTGCCGGAAAACAAAATGGTGCCGCGAAAAAACAATCACGGTGCAATTGGCGGTTTCTTCTTATTTTTGCCTCATGAAATGGTGTGCCAGCTTAATTTTAAAAATCTTCGGATGGAAGGTCATATCCGGGTTGCCGGAAGGTGTTAATAAGGCCGTGGTCATCATGGCTCCGCATACCAGCAACTGGGATTTTGTGATTGGCAGGCTGGCATTCGCCACGCAGGGGGTGCGTGTCTCAGTGATGATCAAAAAGGAGTCCTTTTTCTTTCCGGTCGGACCCGTTTTGAAGGCGCTTGGGGGCATACCGGTGGACCGGCGGCACAGCCAGAATACCGTCAAGACCATTACCCAGCATTTTGAAGATGCAGAGAAGTTCTACCTGATTATTACCCCGGAAGGTACCCGAAAAAGGGTAGAGCGGTGGAAAAAGGGCTTTTACTTCATCGCCGAGAATGCGAAGGTCCCCATCCTGATGGGCTACCTCGATTACCGCAAAAAAGAAGGAGGAATCGGTCCGATGATCACCCCCGGCGGCGACTTCGAAAAAGACTTCGCACAGATACAGGCCTTCTACCGCGGCAAGCATGCCCGCCACCCGGAGAAGTTCAATCTGTCTGAACCCGATTGAACAGCCCATCCAGGTTCAGGCGCACAAATAGGCTGTGCTGAAACCGGCTTTCGTCATTTTCACCGAGATTGATCTGCGTGTACAGGCTGGCGTAACCCACGGTCAGTCTGAAATTCTCGTTCACATCCATTTTCAGCCCTGCCCCGGCAAATCCCCCCGCACTCATCCCGAAGTCCCGCTCCAGCGTGTATTGGGTGGTGGAAGCATGGAAGAGGGAGTAGGTGGAATTCCTGATCTGCGTACGGATTTCCCTGACCTTGGTGTCGGTGAGTGAAAACCCGGCCTCCAGGTAGGGATGTATGTAGGAATCCTTTGACAGGAAAGTATGCTGGTAGCCCAGTCGCAGGTCCACCCGCTCCTCGCTTCCGGTGATGGTGAACCGTTCGATGTTGTCGCCCTCGATATTCGAAAATCGGTCCAGCTGCAGCGTAAACTGATCCTCTGTCCGCAATTTGGTATAGTTGAAGTCGGCAAGCAGTGCAGAACGTGCCCCAAAGTGCAAAGACCCGAAAAACCCCAGCATGATGGACGGAGTGTACCGCATGTCCATCGGCAAAGCGTGCAGGCTGAAATCGTAGCCCAGGTCCTGGCGGATGCGGTTGTAGTTCAGATTGGTGCGCATGACCTGCTCCAGGGAGCGCCGGCCCCCGCTTCCGCCTCCGCTGCCGTTGTAGTAGCTGGCGGTGGATCGATGGGCAAAGTAAAACCCCATGTTCATGCCGTATTCGAACCACATGGCAGGACCGTCTTCCTTCCCCATACCAGGGCCGTCTTCGTTCCCCATGGCATATCCGTTTTCATTGTCGGATGGTGCAGGCAGTCTCCGCTGGTCCGGCTGTGCGATACCGTGTACGGGTCCAGTTGCCAGAAGAACCGGCAGAAGGACGGCCAGGCCCATCCGACGGAAAGAACAAATACGAGCATCCAGAAAAGCAGTGCGTAGATGCATGGTTTTTTATAAATGGTCCGGGGGGGTGATGCCCTGGTCCCTGAAATAGGCCTTCAGCAGCTTTGCGGCGGCCTGGAATGAGGTGAGGCGGTCTTGCGACAACTGCAGCTCGGTGCCGGGCAGCTGCCGGATCACCTCCGGGTGCTGGTAAAAATGGGTGGTCAGGGTCTCGTTAATGCTCTCATACATGCGGAATTTCTGCTGGGACTGGCGCTTGACGTGGAAGAGGCCTTTGGTCGCCAGCAGCTCGTGGTGTTCGCTGATCATGTCCCACACCTTGTCGATTCCGGTTTTTTCGAGGGACGAGCAGATCTCCACGCGGGGCTTCCACCCGGTGTTCGTGGGCGGGAAAAGATGCAGCGCATTCTCGTATTGCACCCTGGCCAGTTTGGCCTTGTTCAGGTTGTCGCCGTCTGCCTTGTTGATGGCCATGCCGTCGCACATCTCTATGATGCCCCGCTTGATGCCTTGCAGTTCATCCCCGGCCCCGGCAAGCATCAGCAACAGGAAAAAGTCGACCATGGAATGCACGGCCACTTCCGACTGGCCCACGCCGACCGTTTCCACCAATACGGTATCGAAACCGGCTGCCTCACACAGGATGATGATCTCACGGGTCTTCCGGGCCACCCCTCCAAGGGAGCCTGCCGAAGGGGAAGGCCTGACAAAGGCGTTCTCATCCACCGCCAACTGTTCCATTCGGGTCTTGTCGCCCAGTATGCTGCCCCTGGATATTTCACTGGAGGGGTCCACGGCCAGCACCGCGAGCTTGTGCCCCCGGCCGGTCAGGAATTTCCCGAAGGCCTCTATAAAGGTGCTCTTTCCAACCCCGGGCACTCCCGTAATGCCGATTCGCAGCGACTTGCCGGAATGGGGGATGCATTGCTCAATGATGCGCTGGGCCATGATGCTGTGCCCGGGCAAGGAGCTTTCGACCAAGGTGATGGCCTTGCTCAGCATGACGCGGTCACCGCCCAGGATGCCTTCCACATAATCCCGCTCGGTCAGTGGCTGCCGCTGTCGCTGCCGGAAAGCCCGGGCCGCCTCCTCGTTAATCGAAGACGGAGGCTCAATGCCCTTGTTCACTTTCAGGGCGGATTTGGCCGACGGGTTCTTGTCGGACAGATCCTTGGCAGAAGGGCCCCTGGAGGCCGGAATGCGTTCCTTTGCTGACATAGAGCAAAATTAATCTTTTTAGATTAATTGGTATATTTGTGCTGATGCCAAACGATCCTGCCAAATGAAAAGAACCTGTGTTTCCCTGATCCTCACCATTGTATTTTTCCTGGGCCTGCAAAAGGATGCAAAAGCCTGGTCAGAACACCCGATGGCGGTATACCCCGTGCTGCAGTCGATCCCGGCCATTGTCAATGCCGGTCCCATAGAAGTGAAGAGCCTGCTGCAGTTCCTGCTGGAGGAGGAACATGGACTGGAGAAACTGCTGGCAGACCATGAGGTGTGGGCACGGGAACACATCCCTTCCTATGCGCCGCGTCCCGGCTCCCTCGCATTTTCGGCGACCGGCAATGCAGGAGATATCCTGAACCGGTTTTACTCTGCCATCCGCATCAACCCCCATGTAAAAATGGCACTTTACCTGCATTTGCTTCCCGGGCAGGATGCTGGGGACAGGGAACAGGTAGACCCCAGGGAGCTGACCACGCTGAGCACCCTGTATGAGATGCTGTTTACGACCTATGTGCGGCTGCAGGAGGGGGAGATGGTCCGGCCGGTCGATGTGCTGGCTACGGCGACCGATGAGCCCGACTACGGCTTTGACCTGGGTTTGTTCACCGACAACGGCACCGCATGGGGGCAGGTGTATGGGTTCGGGGAGCAGTCTTTCGGGAATCCCGGACTGGAATATGGGTCACAGGCACCGTTCCATATGGGCTTTTACCACGAGTCGTGGCTGGTGTTTGCCGCAGCGCCCTTTTTAAAGCGCACCTATGTGGAATACCGTATCCACCTTTACAAGACCCTGTCGCAGTATGCGTTCGACGCTGGACAACATTATTGGGGCTGGCGGTTTATGGGATGGGCCATGCATTACCTGAACGATATGTCCATGCCCTACCATACCACGGTCATGCCTGCGAAGAGGCCACTGGGCATGATCTGGATCAACCTGAAGGCCATGCTGGGCTTTCCCCGCAGCCGTGACAATGCCGTGCAGCTGCTGTCGAACCGGCATACGGTCTACGAGCAGTTCCAGTGGCAGATCCTCAGGCAGGCACACCTGTCTGGTGATGCGGAACATCCGTTCCTCGTGGCGCTGGCCAACCCCCTGGAGACGGTCGCCTATGACAATGAATTTCCGCGCAAGGTGGCCGCCCGTGAATCCAACCGGGCTGCCCGCAGGAATGACCGCCTGCTGCGCAGGTATGTTCCCCGCTACCTGGTTTCCGACCCCAAAAACGAGATCGGGGGGAGCCACGAACTGGATGATTTGCTGGATGTGATCCTGGCAGAAAAGGGCCCGGAGGCCATAGAGGGATTGACCCATATGATCGCGGAGCGCTTCCGTGCGCTGAGCATGCACACCCGCAGCTTTGTCAACCACATGTTGGCTCACAAAGCGGAGTGAACACAGTTTCAATCACAAAACAAGGGGGTAAACCTGAAGGCCTTTCCGTCGAACAGGCCTTTATCACTCAGTTTTAATTCGGGGATGACCAGCAGGGCCATGAAGGAAAGGGTCATAAAGGGGGAGGCCAGGGGGCTGCCCAGCTTTTTTGCCTGCCCGTCGATTTCCTTGTAAAGCCTGGCCGTTTCATAGCCGTCTGCCTGGGTCATGATGCCCGCCACGGGCAGGGGCAGTACCTGTTGTTGGCTGCCGTTGGACAGGGCAATGCCTCCTTTGTTTTTCACCAGGAGGTTGATGGCACTGGCGATGTCGCTGTCGTTGCCACCCACCGCAATAATGTTGTGGCTGTCGTGGGCTACCGTGGAGGCAATGGCTCCGCGCTTCAGGCCAAAGCCCCGGATAAACGCCAGGGCAGGTTCCGATTCCCGGTAGCGGTTCAGGCAGACAAGCTTCAGCAGGTCCCGGCCGGGATCTGCGTTTACGCATCCGTCTTTTACTTGCAGATCCAGGCAAAGCTCCCTGGTCACCAACTGCCCGTCAAACGCCTGGATTACGCGGACTTTCCGGGTCAGACCAGCCGGATCGCCCGTGCCAGCAATGGCAGGGTTGCCGTCCCCTGTTTCACCGGGGCTGTCGGGGCCTGCGTTTGCGGGACTGGCGTTGCTTGCCGCAGCTGGACTGCCATTGCTTGCTGCCACCCTCAGCTGGTGGGGACCGACCGGCCGGCAGGAGAACCTGTTTGGCGACTGGCCCTTGGTGGAGGCCAGCAGTGACCGGCCATTCTCTGCCACTTTCTTGCCCCCGATCCATGTCTGCAAGACCTGCAGGTCCTGCAAATTGTTCACCACCACCATGTCTGCCACATCCCCCTCCTGAAGCAAGCCGGAGTCGAGTCCGTAATGTTTCACCGGGTTCAGTGTGACTGCCCGCAGCACATCAAACAGCTCATGGCCCTTGTCCAGTGCCCGCCTGATAAGCTGGTCCATATGCCCCTCAATCAGGTCGTCGGGATGCTTGTCGTCTGAGCAGAACATAACCATCTGCGGATGGGAGGCCAGCAGGGGGGCAAGCTCATCGAAGTTTTTAGCGGCACTTCCCTCACGGATGAGGATTTTCATGCCCAGGGCGATTTTTTCAAGGGCCTCCTCTATGGTGAAACACTCATGGTCGGTGCTGATGCCGTAAGAAACATACCGCTGAAGGTCCCCGCCGGAAATGCCGGGTATGTGCCCGTCTATCACCTTGCCGGCCTCCCGGGCATGCCGCAGCTTTAGCTCCACGTCCCCGTCGCCGTGGACTACCCCGGGAAAATTCATCATTTCTGAAAGGTATTTTATTTCCGGCTGTTTCAACAATTCCCGGATGTCGTCGGGGGTGATGACTGCGCCGGAGGACTCGTACGGGGTGGCGGGGACGCAGGAGGGGGCCCCGAAGTTGAACCTGAACGGCACCTTTTTGCCGTTTTCAATCATAAAGCGCACCCCTTCCATGCCCAGCACATTGGCGATCTCGTGCGGGTCGGAGACCGAGCCCGTGGTGCCATGGACAA
>SLSG01000145.1 GCA_007130545.1 Bacteroidales bacterium
CTTATATGAAGGAAAGCACCCAAAAGGAAAAGGTCCTGAAAAGCGTGCGGGATGCATTGGTAAACAGCATGCCTGCCCCGTTCGGGGATGTGGAACTGGAGAGCCGTGTTTTTCGCCAGCCTGACAAACAAACATTGGATATTGCATTCGCAGAGGCATTCACAAAGGCCAATGGACGCTTTGTGTTCTGTGCGGATATGGGGGAGCTGAGTGACGGACTTCAAACCCTGTTGGATGAAAGACAGATCGACCGGGTATATTGCGGGGAAGATTTCTTCAAGGGCTTGCTGGGGCAATGTGGCATACAGTGCATGGATGGGTCGTCGGATCTCTCTGAATGCCAGGCAGCCCTGACCGGCTGCGAAGTGCTTGTGGCGCGCAGTGGATCGGTGGTTGTCAGCAGCCGGCAGGGCGGAGGGCGAAAAAGCTATATTGTCCCGCCCCTGCATATTGTGGTGGCAAGCAGCAGGCAACTGGTCAGCGATTTACAGGATGCCTTTCGCTTTATTGACCGGAAATATGAGGGGGCTAGGCCCTCCATGATCACCTTTGTGACCGGTCCGAGCCGGACCGCCGACATAGAAAAGAAATTGGTACTGGGAGCCCATGGGCCCCGTGAATTGTATGTGTTCCTGGTCGATACCGGCCAGCAAAATGCATGAGTGCGGACGATGGAAGAGAACTGGCAGAAAGTATACAGCTCGGAACAGGAGCATAAAGTGCAGATTGTTCAGGCGGTTCTGGAGGATCAGGGTATTCGCAGCATTGCCGTGAACAAAAAGGACAGGGCTTATCTTTTTGGCGCCATCGAGCTTTATGTTCAGCCCGAGCACGTGATTCGCGCCCTTCAAATCATAAACAAGGAATCGCTTTGAGCAATCTCGCAAAACGAACGCTTACCGGCATTGTCTTTGTCATCCTGATCGTGGGTTCCATCGTTACGGAACCCTATCTGTTCGCCGCCCTCTTCCTGATTATTACCGCAATGGGGATGTGGGAGTTCTATTCCCTGGTGGAAAGGGCCGGAATCTACCCGAACAAATTTGCAGGCACCCTCTCTGGAATGTTTCTGTTTATCTCCAACGCCCTGATCGCAATGGATATGGCTGGAAGGGACATCCTGATGGGTAATTTTGTGCTGGTGTTCATGATCTTTCTCCTGGAGCTTTACCGAAAAATCCCAAACCCGTTTACCAACATTGCATTTACCTTTTTTGGGATTCTTTACGTCGCCCTGCCCTTTTCCCTGCTCATCTTTTTCCCCAATCCGGCTTTCCTTCCCGGCGTGCACCACCATAGCCTGCTCCTGGGCTTTTTCTTCCTGGTCTGGGTCAATGAGACCGGGGCCTACCTGGTTGGCAGCGCCATTGGAAAGCACCGGCTTTTTGAGCGAATCTCCCCAAAGAAATCGTGGGAGGGTGTCCTGGGAGGCGGAATGTTTTCGCTGATCACCGCTTTTGTGCTTTCTCGCTTCTATACCCATATCATGTTCGTCGACTGGATTATCATCGCAGCCATGGTAGTGGTGTTCGGCACTTACGGAGACCTTTTCGAGTCCATGTTCAAACGCAGCATTGATGCCAAGGACAGCGGCAGGCTGCTGCCCGGGCACGGAGGCATTCTGGACCGTTTCGACGGGGTTATCATGGCCGCACCATTCGTTTTTCTTTACCTAACCTTTTTTTATTAGTCCGTCCATGACCATACATAAAGAGGGCCACCGACTTATACTGACCATTTTTATCATTCTTGCTTTGCTGGGTGCAGGCTTTTATCTCGTTTTTCCCGTCTTTATTTACTGGCACGGACTTTTCTACCTGGCACTGCTGCTTTTTTTTGTCTGGACAGTGATGTTTTTCCGCTCCCCCAGCCGGGAGCTCACCCTGGATGAAAACACAGTGGTATGCCCGGCAGACGGACGCATCGTGGTGGTCGAAGAAACCCGGGAAGAAGAATACTTCCACGCCCCGATGCGGAAAGTATCCATTTTTATGTCTCCCTTAAATGTGCACCTGAACAGAAACCCGGCATCGGGGAACATACTCTATTTCCGCTACCATTCCGGCAAATACCTGCTTGCCTACAATCCCAAATCCAGCACCCTGAATGAACGGACCAGCATCGCCATGGAGACTGCCAACGGACATCCGCTGATGATCAGGCAGGTTGCCGGCTTTCTTGCCCGGCGCATTGTTTGTTATATCCGGGAAAGCAACTCAGTCAGGCAGGGAAGCGAATTTGGCTTCATTAAGTTTGGGTCCAGGGTGGATGTATACATGCCCCTGGATGCAGAAGTCCTGGTGCGTATCGGAGACAAGGTCAAAGGCGGCGTGACCGAAATGGCAAGGTTCCGGGATCTGGCTCAGGAAACTGCGGGAAGAATAACCCCCGGGGAAGAATAACCCCCAGGGAAGAATCACCCCCATGCCAGATTGCCATCTGCTTCCTCGCGGATTTGTCCGTTGTCACGCAGCCAGCGTATCACCATCAGCACTTTTTCTTCGTCAAGGTTTGTCGGAAGGGTGGCTACCAGGTCCCTGAGGGGAAGGGGTGAGCCGGTCAGGGAACGGCGGATGATGTCCTCCAGCTGATCAAACTCAAAATCGGACAGCTGCAGCCGGTTTCGCTCCAGGCAGACGTCGCATTGCCCGCATCGTTGGACCCGGGTCTCCCCAAAATAGGCCAGCAGGGAAAGGCTCCTGCAACGATTACCGGATTTCGCATATTCGATCATTGCTTTCAGGCGTTTCCAGGCAAAGGCCTTGCGCTCATGGTGATTCTCTCTGGATATTCGGAGGCTGCCGGATGACAAGCGTTCCTCCAGCCAGGTGATTATCGGGCGCTGGTTTTGCTTTTCATAGTTCAATACGCCCATCCGGTGCAGGTCATGCAGGACTTTCTCGACCTGGTCTGCAGGAAGGCCGGCCCGCTTCCCCATTTCCTGCTCATTGACCTTGATAAACCCGGAAAATATCCCGGGATAAGACCTTAGCATCAGCTTGATAAACGCATCGAACTTCGGGTTGGCGACCTGAAACCGGTACAATTCCTCCTTGTCGAGGCTTACCATGACCCTGGAGGGGTTCGCAAATGCCTCCGACAAAGCCAGGTATCCTTCTTTTTCCAGAAACTTCAAGGCATTGAATACCAGTGCCTGGTTCATTTCGTAATTCCTGGAGAATTCAGCCAGGTCGAATTCTGCACTAAGGTCTTTCCCGCTGCCCAGGGCCAGCTGGTAGTAATTACCCAGGCTATTGTAAACCTTTTTTATGAATTCCACGGGCGGATAACTCTGTTCGTGGGCTTTTTCCAGCTCCAGGATGTCGCCCTTGTGGTAAAGCAATACGGCGAAGGCCTTTTTACCGTCGCGCCCACCCCTTCCAGCTTCCTGAAAATATGCCTCCGGACTCTCCGGAAGGTCCATATGCACGACAAAACGCACATTGGGCTTGTCGATCCCCATGCCGAAGGCATTGGTTGACACCATCACCCGCGCCCGCTCCTTCATCCAGGCATTTTGTTTTACATCCCGCTCAAGGCTGGTAAGCCCAGCATGGTAAAAATCAGCCGAAACGCCGTTCAGTTGAAGGTATTCGGCAATTTCCCTGGTTTTTTTCCGGTTTCTTACGTAAACGATCCCAACCCCTTGTTGCTTCTTGCAGATCTTCAACAGGCGGTTGAGCTTGTCTTCCTCCCTGAACACCATATATGCGAGGTTCTTTCGCTCAAAACTCTTTTGAAAAACCTGCTGGTCCCGGAATTGCAGCTTTTCCTGTATGTCGGCAATCACCTCTTTGGTGGCTGTGGCGGTCAGTGCCAGCAACGGGGTGTCAGGAATAAACTCCCGGATCTCCGCGATACGCAGATAGGGGGGGCGGAAGTCGTACCCCCATTGGGAGATGCAGTGGGCCTCGTCTATGGCCAGCAGGTTCACCTTCATTTTTCCGATCCGGCTTCTCAGCAGGTCCGTCGTCAGCCGCTCCGGGCTCAGGTAAAGGAACTTGGTGTCCCCATACACGCAATTGTCGATGGCAATGTCCATCTCCGTCTTGCTTAAGCCGTAGTACACCCCGATCGCCTTGATGCCTTTGTTGGTCAGGGCCTGCACCTGGTCTTTCATCAATGCCACCAGCGGGGTGACCACGATGCACAGCCCGTCACGGGTGAGTGCGGGGACCTGGTAACAGATGGATTTCCCGCCCCCGGTGGGGAGCAGGGCCAGGGTATCCCTGCCGGCAAGGACAGACCGGATGATGTCTTCCTGCATGGGGCGAAAAGAAGAAAATCCCCAATGCTTCAGAAGTACCGATTGAAGGTTTACTTCCATTTGCCTGTGTATGGGTCTGGGTTTGTAAATATAGGAAAAAAGAAAGCCTTATTGGACTATTCTTTGTCATCGGACCTTTCAGGATCCGGTCCGGGAACCAGGGTGCAGGAACCGCAATCGCTGTGACAGCCCTCACAGAAAGCAGGCCTGTCAGGAGACTTCATCACCCGTCTGCGGAAATATCTGCGTATGCGGTACAGGGCGTAAGCCAGGGCCGCGGCAAGGATGCATATGGTGATAATCCATTGTACCATAGGTATACTAAAGGATTAACTGTCCGCATTGGTAGACAAGCCAGGCGACGGCCCAGGCGGTCATGGTCGTGTATGCCACCGTGAAAAGCCCCCACTTCCAGTGCCCCGATTCCCTGCTGATGGCTGCAATCACCCCGATACAGGGGAAGTACAGCAATACGAACAGCATGAAGGAAAGGGCAACCAAGGGGTTGAACACCTTCTCCCCCTCGCGGGGTCCGGACGCATGGGTTTGCTCCTGTAGTTTTTCGACCAGGGAGGTGCTGTGGGTCTGCACGGTTTCATCTGCATGGTAGAGCACCCCCAGTGTGCTGACCACGATCTCCTTGGCGGCCACCCCCGACAGGATGCTGACGGTCATCTTCCAGTCGAATCCAAGGGGTGCCATGACCGGCTGTATGGCTTTACCCAGCCTTCCGATATAGCTTTGTTCCTGTCTTTCCGTCATCAGTGCGCTCTCCATCTGCCAGAGGGCTTTTTCTTTATCGTCGGACAAGCTTTCCCGGGCCTGCCGGTCGGCCGGGTCCAGGTCTGATAACTGCTGCTCAAACCTGGTCTCTATGGACGCCTGTTCCATGGCAAGCTGCTCCGTGTAGGCTGCCCCTCCCGGGAAATACCCCAGGGCCCAGATGATAATGGAAGCCGCCAGAATAATGCCGCTGATCTTTCTGAGGTATTGTACCGCCTTGCTCCACATATGGATGGTGATGGCGCGGGTGGTGGGGCGGCGGTAGGGCGGGAGTTCCATCACGAAAGGCACCTCTTCCGCACGGAAAAGGGTCTTTTTCAGCAATATGGCCATGCCTACGGCCACCATGACTCCTGTTGCATAAATCAGGAAAAGCATGGTACCCTGGTATTCGGAAAAGAAGGCGCTGATAAACAACACATAAATGGGCAGGCGGGCACTGCAAGACATAAAGGGGTTGATCAGCATGGTGAGCATGCGGTCGTTGCGGTTTGACAGGGTACGGGTGGCCATGATGGCGGGTACATTGCAGCCAAAACCCATCAGCAGGGGGATGAAAGACTTCCCGTGCAGTCCGATCCGGTGCATGATTCTGTCCATAATAAATACGGCCCGTGACATATAGCCGGTGTCCTCCATCAGGCTGATAAAGAAAAACAGCAGCATGATGTTCGGCAGGAAGACAACGACCCCTCCGACGCCGCTTACCACCCCGTTGATGAGCAGGTCCTTCAGCGGACCCTGGGCCATTCGGCTCTCAAGAAATCCCGAGAGGCTTTCCACACCGGACTCGATCCATTCCATCGGATAACTGCCCAGGAAGAAGGTGGCCGAGAACATAATCCACATGAATAGCAGAAAAAACGGGAACCCAAGCACCCTGTCGGTCAGCAGGGTATCTATGGCCTGGCTTGCCCGTTTTCGCGCAGATGCGGCTGGCGTGTAGGTCTCCTTCAGGGCACCGGATATGAAGCCATATTTCAGGTCCGTAATCACGGTTTCCGGGCTGTCCCCGAATTCCTTTTCTATTTGCCCGGCCTCATGTCTGGCCTGGTAAATGATCTCCTCATGGTTGTGGCAATGGGCCATCACCTTTTTGGTGGCTTCCGGGTCGTTTTCCAGAAGGCGGATGGACAGAAACCTGGAAGACACCTGATCGGTCAGCTGCTGGTTCCCCTCCCGGTTGATCAGGTCCTGTATCTCCCTGATCGACCGTTCCACGATGTCGCCGTAATTGATATGGATATGACGAACCACCTCGTTGCGGTCTTCGAATACCTCGATGGCCTTTGAAAAGGTCTCCCGGATGCCTTTGCCCCTGGAGCTGACGGCCGGGATCACCGGGATCCCGGTCATGCGGCCGAAGGACTCATGGTCGAACACATCCCCTTTTTTCTCCAGCTCATCATGCATGTTCAACACCATGATCACCCGGATGTCCATGTCGATCAGCTGGGTGGTCAGGTAAAGGTTGCGTTCCAGGTTGGAGGCATCCACCACGTTGATGACGACATCCGGCAGATTCTCCGCGATATGGTTCTGAACGAAAACCTCTTCAGGAGTGTAGGCCGAAATGGAATAGGTGCCGGGAAGATCGGTGATGTTGAACTGGTA
>SLSG01000125.1 GCA_007130545.1 Bacteroidales bacterium
GATTCTTATATCCAGACATCAACGGAAGATATTTTCCTATATTCTTCTTATTGTAAAAGACAAGCACCTTGCCGAGGATGTGTTTCAGGACACCTTTATCAAGGTGATCAACACCCTTCGTTCGGGTGCCTACAATGAAGAAGGGAAGTTTCTGCCCTGGGTCATGCGCATCGCGCACAACCTCATCATCGACTTTTTCCGGAAATCCAAGCGCATGCCCTATGTGGAGAACAGCGAGGAGTACGATCTTTTTGAGACCCTGAACCTGTTCGAGGATACGGTGGAAGACAAAATGATCATACAGCAGATCCACCAGGACGTGAAACATTTGGTGGAATTCCTTCCCGAGGAGCAGAAAGAGGTATTGAAAATGAGGCATTACATGGACATGAGCTTCAAGGAGATCGCCGAGAAGACCGATGTCAGCATCAATACCGCCCTGGGACGGATGCGTTATGCCCTGATCAATATCAGAAAATTGATCAAGGAAAAAGAGATCATACTTACCCGCTAGCAGATGGGCATTCTGGAGCATGTATCCCTGAAGAAATACAATACTTTCGGCATCGACGCTTCTGCAAGGTTCTTTATGGAGGTCCGCTCCCTGGAAGAACTGCGCAGGGTCTTCATGGAAAAGGCCCTTGCCGGTAAACGGCATCTGGTGCTGGGTGGAGGGTCGAATGTTTTGTTTACCGGGGATTTTGACGGACTGGTCCTCCGTATGTGCAATAAGGGAAAACAGGTGGTGGAGCGCAAGACGGATTCGCTGGTGCTGAAGGTAGAGGCGGGAGAGGACTGGGACGCCCTGGTGGCCTGGTGTGTGGATCAGGGATGGGGCGGACTGGAAAACCTGAGTCTGATACCAGGCCAGGCTGGCACCAGTCCCATGCAGAACATCGGAGCCTATGGGGTGGAGCTTAAAGACGTGTTTCACTCCCTGGAAGCATTTGAAAAAAAAACCGGACAGGTCCGTGTATTCGGTCCGGCTGACTGCCGGTTCGGGTACCGGGACAGTTATTTTAAGCGGGAAGGCAGGGACCTTTTCGTGATCACTTCGGTCTGCCTGAAGCTCTCCATCGGCCTGCACCGGGTAAATACCAGCTACGGGGCATTGTCCCATGAACTAAAGGCACTTGGATTCGAAAACCCTGGCATTCAGGAGATCCGGAAGGCGGTGATGGCCATCCGGCAAAAAAAACTGCCAGACCCGGCAATCCTTGGAAATGCAGGCAGCTTTTTTAAAAACCCTGTTGTATCTTTGGAAACATTCAGACGCCTTCAAAAGGCCCATCCCGGTCTCGTGGCATTCCCTGATCAGGCGGGTATGAAGCTGGCAGCCGGCTGGCTGATTGAACAAGCAGGATGGAAGGGCTACCGCAAAGGGGACGCCGGGGTTCACGAGCACCAGGCTTTGGTCCTGGTCAACCATGGAAATGCCACGGGTGAGGAGATTGCCGCCCTGGGCATGGCTGTTAAAGCCTCCGTTTTTGAGCAATTCGCAGTGGAACTGGAACCTGAGGTCAATATTATTTAGAGCAATGGCAAGCAAAGACATTAGACCCAAAGGCCTGAATAAGGTTGAGAATTACGGGGCCATCATCGTATTGTGTTTGCTGGGATTCAGGTTTTTATTTGGAGTCGGATTGGATTTTTTTCTGCTTACGGCCATCACCATTTTGGCGGTATTTTACCTTTGGTTTGGTTTCTTTTTGTTCAACAAGGCTGTCCCATTTGATCTGCTGGACCGGCGCAAGCGAGCCGGGTTTACCCCTTTCCGGACCGTTTCGAGTATTTTGATGGGAATGGTTTATTCTGTCTGCCTGATCGCGGTCCTGTATGCCGTATTCTTTTATACCCGGATGCAGTTCATGCTCGGGTTCTCTGTTTTCCTGCTGGGTGTTTCAACCACCCTGATTTTGGTTTACCATTGGTTTAACCGGACCGATTCTGCCTTTCTGGGGCAGTTTTATCGCCGGACCGCCATTATGGGGGCATTCATTATCGGGCTGACCTTTACCCCGGTCGACACCAGGTTGAAGTTGCTGTACGCCGATTTCCCGGGCTTTATAGAAGCTTACAGGGAATACCGTGAAAATCCGGAATCAGAGCAAGCGCTGGAACAGCTCAGAAGTGAGCGGAGTAAATTCAGGTAGGCCAGTCTAGGCCGGTTCCATGGCACGGAGGTATTCATCCGCCAGTTTATCCAATTGTTCCCTTACGGCCCTATAACCGGAGGCATCCTTCAGCGTGCCGCGAACCCCCACATAGAACTTAATCTTCGGCTCGGTCCCCGATGGCCGCATGGTGATTATGGTGCCATCCTCCAGAATGAACTGAAGCACGTTTGAAGTCGGAAAATCAAGCGCAGAAGTTTTCCCGGAGACCATGTTACGGGTTTCCCCCCTGGCATAGTCATGGACCCTGATCACGGGAACCCGCATGATGGCTTCCGGTGTATTTTCGCGGTAGCGCGTCATCAATGCCTGTATCTCCTCCAACCCGGCTTTGCCCTTCCTGGTCACGGAGAGGAGTTTCTCATGGTAGAACCCGAAACGGGAATAGATCTCCGCCAGCAAGTCATAAACAGACTTTCCCTGCTCCATTGCCCAGGCGGTGGCTTCCGCCACGATGCAGCAGCTGATGATGGCATCCTTGTCCCGGATGTAATCGCCCACCAGGTAACCGTAACTTTCCTCCCCGCCGGCGATAAAGGTTTTTTCCCCTTCCAGCTTACCGATCAGCTCCCCGATGTATTTAAAACCGGTCAGTACATCGTAGCATTCCACGCCGTAATGACGGGCCATCTCTGCCAGTACCTCGGTGGTCACAATGGTCTTCACGAGGTACTCATTCCCGGTAAATTGCTTCCGGGCCTTCCACTGCTCCAGGATGTAATAGATCATGATGGCAGCGGTCTGGTTGCCGTTCAGCAGCACATAATCCCCTTCGGGGCCTTCCACTGCCACCCCCACCCTGTCTCCGTCAGGGTCGGTCGCCATCACCAGGTCGGCCCCTACCTGCCTGCCCCGGTCCAACGCCATCTTCATCGCGGAGGCCTCTTCCGGGTTCGGAGATTGTACTGTCGGGAAATCCCCGCTGACCACATCCTGCCCGGGGACATTGAACACCTGCTGAAACCCGAACGCCTTCAAGGCATTGGGTACAAGGAACACCCCGCTACCATGAATGGGGGAGAAAACAATCTTCAGGGATTTCCGGGAAGCGGTCCCGGCAGGCAACAGTGAGTAAGTCTTCAGGGTGTCTATATACAGGCGGTCGAATTCCTCGTCCAGGATCTCGATCAGTTCCTCCACCCTGCCAAACCGAATCTGGTCAAGCTGTCTGATTTTTTGCACCTCCCGGATAATATTTTTGTCGTGGGGCGGAACAACCTGTCCACCATCCTCCCAGAAAACCTTATATCCATTGTACTCCTTCGGATTGTGGGAAGCGGTCACCACGATGCCTGCCTGGCATCCGAAGTGCCTTACGGCATAGGACAATAAGGGTATTGGCCTGAGCTTGTCAAACAAAAAAACCTTGATCCCGTTGGCTGACATGATCTCTGCCGCCACATCGGCAAAAAACGGGCTGTTGTTGCGGCTGTCAAAGGCAATGGCCACACTTAACTGCTCCTCTTCTGAAAAACACTCCAGCAGGTAATTCGCAAGTCCCTGGGTGGCCATGCCCACTGTATATTTATTCATTCGGTTGGTCCCCACACCCATCAACCCCCTTAAGCCACCTGTTCCAAATTCCAGGTCCCTGTAAAAAGAATCTGTCAATTCCACGGGCTCGTTTTCTATCATTTCCCGCACACGCATCTTTGTTTCCTGGTCGTAATCATCGTCCAGCCACCTTTGGGCCCGTTCAAGCACTTTCGGATCTGTCTTTTCCATATCAGGATATTGTTTGGTTGGATGTTTTCTATGCCAATTTCAAAGATAAGTCAAATTGTTCGTATTTTTAAAGGCCAAAGTTCTGCTATAATGAGCCTGGACATCTTTCTGGTATTTGCCATCCTGGGGCTGGCCCTTTTCCTGTTTTTCTCCGGATTGGTCAGGATGGACGTGGTCGCTTTGCTGGTGTTGGGCACCCTGGCCGTTACGGGACTGGTGACCCCGGCGGAAGCCCTGGCCGGTTTCAGTAACCCGGCGGTCATCACCGTCTGGGCCATGTTCATCCTTAGCGCCGCCCTTTACCAGACCGGTGTGGCAAGGATCATCGGCAGGCATGTCTTGCGGCTGGCGGGCCATAGTGAAACCGGGTTGGTGGTGACCATCATGCTGACCTCAGGATTCCTGTCGGCCTTTATGAACAACATCGGGGTGGCCGCCCTGATGCTGCCGGTGGTGATGGATATTGCCCGATCCACGCAGACCGCACCGTCCAGGCTGCTGATGCCGCTGGCTTACGGTTGCCTGCTTGGCGGACTTACCACCTTGATCGGAACGCCGCCAAACCTACTGATCAGCTACGCCCTGGAAGAGGCCGGATACACAGGCTTTAAACTTTTTGACTATTCCCCCGTGGGGGTCGGGGCCACCATAGCGGGCATCACCTTCGTTGCGCTGATCGGAAGGCATTTTCTGCCAAGGCGTGACAACATCCAGGATTCGCGGAAGGAAAGCCTGAAAGCATTGGAGGCTTCCTATGCATTGGGAGAAAGAACCTTCCTGGTCAAGGTAAGGAAGGGGTCCGGGCTGTCTGGCCGCACCCTGGCCGAGTGCAGGCTCCGGGCCGCCCTGGGTCTCAATGTGCTTTGGATCAAACGGGCGGGAGGCGGCACCATCATGGATCCTGGGCCCGATACACTGCTGAGGGAGGAGGACAAGCTGTTTGTACAGGGACGCAGGGAGGCCCTTCAGGCCATCAGCGAATGGAAGGTCCTTCTTCCCGGACAAGGCGGACTAGATACCCGCAAGTTGATGACCCACCGGCTGAACTTCTACGAGGCCCGGCTGACTGAGGACTCCGGACTGATTCACCAGGAGATCAGCCAGGCACAAATTCAGAAGCATTTAAAGATTAACGTTCTGGCCATAAGGAAAGCGGACAAGGTAATACGATCCCCCTTCCTTAATGCTGAGATCGGTCCCGAAGACCTGCTGCTGCTGCAGGGTCCGCCTGAAATTCTCAGCAGCCTTGAGCAGCAGGGGCAGATCCAGGAAAAACGGGAGGTTGAAGGCAAGGAGCTTGAGGAGGTTTTCCGTCTTCATGAAGAACTGTTCATTATGGAGATCACCGAAGATTCAGAGCTGTTTAACAAGGCCTCAGAACAAACACAGCTGGGTGGTGCATTCGGACTAATTGTCCTGGGCATTATCCGTTCGGATGACGAGATTCATCTGCCCAAACCCGGGGAATCATTCCTTCCGGGAGACCACCTGCTGGTGCAGGGAAACATTGAAAACCTGGAGCTTTTGCGCGGACTGATGGATGTGGAACCATTAAGCGAAGATAGCCCGGGAGCACAGACGCTTGAAAGCGATGATGTGCAAATGGCCGAGGCGGTGCTTTCACCCCGCTCCCTGATGGCCGGGAAAACATTGCAGGAGATCAATTTCCGGAAGAAATACGGGCTGACCGTACTGGCAATCTGGAGGGAAGGCAGGGCCTACCGGACCAACCTGCACAACTATACGCTTCGTTTTGGCGAGGCCCTGCTGGTTTACGGCAAACGTGAGAAAATAGATCTGCTCAGCAGCGAGAGTGACCTGATCCTGCTGACCGAATCCACACAGCCCGTGTTCCGTACGCACAAGGCATTGACTTCGGCACTGATCATGGGCGGACTGCTGGTCCCGGTGCTGCTTGGGATCATCCCCCTGGCGATATCTGCCTTGATTGGGGTGGCCTTCATGGTGCTCACCGGCTGCCTGAAGATGGAAGAGGCCTACCGTGCCATTGAATGGCGCGCGGTTTTCCTGATTGCAGGCTTACTCCCACTGGGTGCGGCCATGCAGCAGACCGGTGCCGCTGCCCTGATCGCCGGGGGCGTGGTAAATTTGCTGGGAGATTTTGGTCCCTGGGGCATCATTGTCGGATTGTATCTGTTGACCAGTTTGGCCACCCTCGCGATCCCGCCTCCCGCCCTGGTCGTCATCATGTCACCGATTGCACTTCAGGCGGCCGAGACCTACCACATCTCCCCGCACAGCCTGATGATGGCCATTGCCATGGCCGCAGCAGCCAGCTTCCTCAGCCCGGTTTCCCACCCGGCCAACCTTCTGGTAATGGGACCCGGTGGATACCGGTTTTCAGACTACCTGAAAATGGGGCTGCCCCTGGCTTTGATCGTGATGGTCACGGTGCTGATACTGCTCCCGATTTTCTGGCCCATCGGTGGTTAATGGATACAAAAAAACCGTCGCGGAAGCCATGCTTCTGGACGGTCTTTTTTTGTGCCCGGAACAGGACTCGAACCTGCACGTTGTTACCAACACTAGTCCCTGAAACTAGCGCGTCTACCAATTTCGCCATCCGGGCGGTTAATCGTATAAATCAGAACGTTTATCTGGCCGCGGGCCGCAATTTCCGTAAATGTGCCCAGGACAAGACTCGAACTTGCACGGCCTTGCGGCCACTACCCCCTCAAAGTAGCGTGTCTACCAATTTCACCACCTGGGCATGAGGCTTGTTAAAAGGTTTGGCAAAAGTA
>SLSG01000101.1 GCA_007130545.1 Bacteroidales bacterium
GGGCCCGCTCCTCGGCGAGGAACCTCAGTTTTTCAATGGCGTCGGGTGCGATGAATACATAGAATAAATAAGTGAATGCGGAGGCGATCAGGGCTGCGAATACCATGCTGAGGGTGCCGAAACCCAGGGCGTTTCCATAACTGATAAAGCCGCCCCGTACCTCGTCACGGTACGCCTTGGTGCCGATCGCGACACCTGCAATGAGGATCAGGTATCCCACCCAGGAAACCCACCTGGCCTCCATCAGGTCCAGAAAATAAATGATCAGGGTCAGCAGGATGAGTCCGATTGCGGTAAGCATCCCATAGTAAAAGGCCGGCTTGACCATCCCGGTGTTTTGCGGTGTTTCGTGTTGTTCCGGGGTTTGTACGAATTGTTCCATGTAAATAGGGTTTTATGGTTAACGGGCAAATATAAAGAATTCAATGCTGTGCTGAAAACTTTTTCTTACCTTTGCAACGGGTAAGTCTGATACGACCAGCTCCCGCTGAACTCCCCCAGGACCGGAAGGTAGCAAGGGTAGGCGGTCGTAGCGGTGCGATATTCAGACTTACTCTTTTTTATGCGGTATTTTCCTTAATTTTATCTTATAAAGCCCATAACGGTAATTCATTTAATTGCATTGACATGAAGTTTTTTATTGACACCGCCAATCTGGACCAGATCAGGGAAGCCAACGACCTGGGCATTCTTGACGGGGTGACCACCAACCCTTCGCTGATGGCAAAAGAGGGCATTCGTGGACAGGACAAAATCCTGAAACATTATGTGGACATCTGCAACATCGTCTCGGGGGATGTGAGCGCAGAGGTGATTGCCACCGACTTTGACGGCATCGTCAGGGAAGGGGAGATGCTGGCCTCGCTGCATCCGCAGATCGTGGTCAAGGTGCCCATGATCAAGGACGGGATCAAGGCGATAAAGTATTTTTCCTCCAAAGGGATCAGGACGAATTGCACCCTGGTGTTTTCTGCCGGGCAGGCGATACTGGCCGCCAAGGCCGGGGCCACGTACCTTTCCCCGTTCCTGGGAAGGCTGGATGATATTTCGACCGACGGACTTGAACTGATTGAGCAGATTGTGCATATTTACCGGATGTATGACTTTGAGACCCAGGTGCTGGCAGCCAGTATCCGGCACAGTATGCACATCGTGAGGTGTGCGGAACTAGGTGCCGATGTGGTGACCTGTCCGCTGGACCCGATTCTCGGATTACTGAATCATCCTTTGACGGATATCGGGCTGGCCAAATTTCTGGCCGATGCCAAAGGTTCAAAATAAAGCAATGCTCCACCCATTTGTTCGGTTTCACCAAATCATTGACCGATGAAGTCCATGAAATTATTATTCTTGCTGCTCGTGGTCCCGCTCATGGCCATGGTAAATCCAGCCGAGCGTCCCGACAGGGTCACGGAAACCATTGCCGGGAACCCGGGGAAAACTTTCCTGGTCTATACCTTTGAGATTAAGGAGAACATTGCTCCGCCCGCCGTTCGCCGTGCCAAGCTCGCATTTGAGGAGGCCGACAGCCTGAAGGCAGATTTTATCCTGATTCATATGAATACCTACGGGGGTATGGTAGATGCCGCAGACTCCCTGCGTACCCGCATCATGCAATCCCGGATACCGGTGATCGTTTTTATCGACAACAATGCTGCCTCGGCCGGGGCGTTGATCTCTATAGCGGCCGACCGCATTTATATGCGGCCGGGTGGGAACATCGGTGCGGCCACGGTCGTGGATCAGAGCGGGGAGGTGGTGCCTGACAAATTTCAGTCGTATATGCGTTCCATGATGCGCTCCACAGCCGAGGCCAAGGGCCGCGACCCGGATATCGCACAGGCGATGGTGGATCCTTCCATTGTGATAGATGGAGTGATAGAAGAGGGCAAGGTGCTTACCTTTACGGCCTCTGAAGCCATGCGTTGGGGTTTTTGTGAGGGCATGGCCGAAAACATCCCGGAGGTGCTGGAAGTGGCGGGTATTGAAAACTATGAGCTGGTGGAACAGAGTCTGCCGCTGATCGAGCGGATCATTGGCTTTTTGATCAGCCCGCTGGTCAGCGGATTGTTGATCATGCTTATCCTGGGAGGTATCTATTTTGAACTGCAGACGCCGGGGATCGGCTTTCCGATCCTGATGGCCATCTCTGCGGCCCTGCTGTATTTTTTCCCGCTTTATATCGAAGGACTTACCACCCATTACGAGATTATCCTGTTTGTGCTGGGATTTGTGCTGATCGCCGTGGAGCTGTTCGCCATCCCGGGCTTCGGGGTGACAGGCGTACTGGGAGCCATTTTGGTGATTAGCGGACTCGCACTTGCCATGGTGGGGAACCAGGGGTTCGACTTTACCGGGGTGCCTGCTTCTGAGGTTCTGAGGGCCTTTCTGATCGTGATCATCGCCTTCTTCTTCTCTCTGGTGGGCTCCTTCTACCTGGGAAGAAAACTGTTCACCACCAATCGTTTTGGTGAGCTGGCCCTTCAAACGGTTCAGAACACGAATGAGGGCTACACCTCGGCAGATGCCAACAAAAAGGCCCTGCTGGGCAAAACCGGTACCGCATTCACGATGCTGAGGCCCAGCGGGAAGGTCGAGATTGATGATGAGATATATGATGCAACGGCATTGACCGGGTTTGTTGACAAGGGCGAAGCCGTGCGGGTAGTCAAGTATGAGACCTCCCAGCTATTTGTAGTCAAGGGATAAGCTTCTAAACCCAAACGCTTATAACATGTTTGAACATCAAAGGGTATCCCCCTTATTTACGGATTACTACCAGCTCACTATGGCCCAGGCCTATTTCAAGGGTGGCCATCACGAGGAAACAGCCTGCTTCGACTATTTCTTCAGAAAAATACCGTACTCCGGTGGCTACGTGGTGTTTGCCGGACTGGAAGAGGCGGTTCGCCTCCTGGAGGGCCTGCGCTTTTCTGAGGATGACCTGTCTTACCTGCGGTCCCTTGGGTTTGGACAGGACTTCCTGGATTACCTGGCCGGTTTTCGTTTCAGGGGCAGCATTTATGGGATGCAGGAAGGGGAGGTGGTCTTCCCTTACGAGCCCATCCTGAGGGTGGAAGGCACCCTGCTTGAGGCCCAGCTGGTGGAGACTCTGTTGCTGAACTGTCTGAACTTCCAGTCGCTGATAGCCACCAAGGCCAGCCGCATCCGCCGTTCGGCGGGTGAACGTGTGCTGAGCGACTTCGGACTCAGACGGGCGCAGTCTTTCGGTGCCATGAGTGCCTCCCGCGCTGCCATCATCGGCGGATTTAACAGCACCTCCAATGTGTTGGCAGCCAGGGAATACGGCATACCGCCCGTGGGCACCATGGCCCATTCCTATGTGGAGAGCTTCCCAAGCGAGCTGGAGGCATTCAGGGCCTATGCCAAAATATTCCCGGACAAGTGCACCTTGCTGGTCGATACCTACAATACGCTGAAAAGCGGTTTACCCAATGCCATAAGGGTGGGCCTGGAGCTGGAGCAGGCGGGGCACCAGCTGAAGGGCATCCGCCTGGACAGCGGCGACCTGGCCTATCTGGCCAAAAAGGCCAGGGCCATGTTGGATGAGGCCGGACTGGCCTATGTGAAGATCGTGGTCTCCAACCAGCTTGACGAGTTCGTCATCAAGAGCCTGCTCGACCAGGAGGCGCCAATCGACATATTCGGAGTGGGTACCAACCTGGTAATAGGCAAGCCCGACGGTGCCATTGACGGGGTGTACAAGCTGGCCTCGGCTGCCGGAAAGCCAAGGCTGAAAATTTCGGACAACCTTAAAAAGATTACACTGCCTGGTGAAAAACGGGTCTTGCGCTACCTGGACGCGGATGGTATGTTTTATGCCGATTGCGTCATACTGAGTGACGAAGCCAGCCCGCAGCGGATGGTTCACCCGTTCGAAAGGGAGAAATCGCTGGACCTGTCGGGGCTTGAATTCGAAGAGCTGTTTCATTGCCATATGTCGGATGGGAAAGCCGTCTCCGGCCGGGTCTCTCTGGATGTCCTCCGCGACAAGGTACAGGCCAGGCTTGAAAAACTGCCCGAGGAGCACAAACGTTTCCATTATCCCCACATTTACAAGGTGGGCATTTCCCGGGATCTGGCCGGTCTCAGGGATTCGTTGTTTAAAAGTTATCAGAATTTTATCTAGTTTTGTGTTTTATGGATGCTTTGATTGTTACCGACATACAATACGACTTTCTTCCCGGGGGCGCCCTGGCCGTAGAAGGGGGAGATGAGATCATCCCATTGGTCAACCGGCTGCAGGAGCGGTTCCCGTTGGTGGTTGCGACGCAGGACTGGCACCCGGAGGGGCACGGCAGCTTCGCCTCTGCCCATGAGGGGAAGAAGGTGTTTGATCATACGGTCCTTTCAGGCGTGGACCAGATCCTTTGGCCTGACCATTGCGTGCAGGGAAGCCCGGGGGCCGAACTTGCACGTGAAGTGCGGCAGGAAACCATTGCCGCAGTATTTCGCAAGGGAATGGATCCGGCCATCGACAGCTACAGCGCCTTTTTCGACAACGGGCACCTGAAGTCGACCGGACTGGCGGATTACCTCAGGGGAAACTGGGTGCAGAAGGTGTATTTCACAGGCCTGGCCGGTGATTTCTGCGTGGCCTATTCGGTGATTGATGCGATCAAGGAAGGCTTTGACACCTACCTGGTGGAGGACGCAACCCGGGCCATCGACCCGCAGGGCCTGGAAATCATGAAGGAGAAGATCATCGCCCTGGGGGGCAAGGTGATCAACTCAGGCCAGCTGCTGCGATCCTGAGACAGGAAAACAGGGTCCGCTCCCTGCCATTACTTATGGAAATCAAGTCTATATCCATCCCAAACTCCCGCCTCACGGAAGGAAAAACCTATCCTTTCAAAATAGAGCGGTCTGTGACGCTGGGTCCGGACGAGGACTGGTTTGTACTGAAAGACCCGATGGGGTACAAGATCTTGCTGCCCAAGGTTTTTTACAGGGATTACGGGTTCATGCCCGGACAGACGATCGACTGCCGGGTCGACAAAATCAACTGCAATGGCAGGATGTTTCTGGAACCTGCCCATCCGAAATACCGCGAAGGGAAGGCCTATCCCTTTGAAGTGACAGGCAGCGGGCACCGGATCAACATTCTGGAAATGGACGAATACTACCTGCAGGTCAGGGATGTGTTTGGCAACCCATGGGAGGTGATGACCGCAAACCCGGAGCTGGTGGAGTTGCCGCCGGGGCAGATCAGCTGCATGGTCAGACGCATCAAAAAAGGGAAGCTGTTTCTTGAGATCGACGGGGAGAAGCGCCTGCCAGGGGGATTGAAGCCGGGGGAGGACTATGTGTTCCGGGTGGTGGATGAAAAGGTCGATCCCGATGACGGACATTCCTACTATATTCTATCCGACTCCAGACGAAATTTGCATTTGCTGAGGAAAAAGTACTACCACCACTATGGCATCAGAAAGGGGGTGCGCATTCGTTGCCGTGTGGAACGCATGGGCACCGAGGGCCATTACTTCCTGGAACCTGCACATCCCTGCTACCAGCCCGGGGGGACCTATTCTTTTCCGGTGGACCGCTTCCAGGAGCTGGTGTTCTCTGACGGATTCAGGCAAAAGGTGCTTGTGCTGAAAGACTGCCATGGGGAGGAGGTGAAGGTCCACATCGGGGAGGAGCTGGCCTCTGCCCTTGCCAGCCACAAAAAAGTTACCGCCCGGGTCAGGAACATTCGTAAAAGCAGGCTGGAGCTGGATGTGGAAGCGGTCATCTGAGAATCTGCAGGGGATTACCTGAACTCGATGTCCTCGATCGTCCCTTCACCAACCTCCTTGCTGAGCATTTCCCTGATTTTTGTCTTTCCGTGGCTTAATTCCGAGCGCAGTACCGAGGAGCTCAAATAGACCGTCAACACCTTGTTCTTCAGTGAAACTTTTCGCGTATAACGGGTGATGTGCTTGCCCATGAGCTTTTCCCAGACTGCTATGGTCCTCGTTTCGGTGATCTTCTCCTCCAGGCGGTGGGTTTTTAAAAACTCCCTTATGGCCTCCCCAAGGCTTTGCTGGTTGGATCTTTTCATGCTTTCTTGCCGTTAAGGATCTCTGCACGAATTACCTGGCCCTGTTCAATGACGAAGAGCTTGCATTCTGCAGGGATGTTCTGAAAAAGGGCTTCGATGCGTTCGGTATGGGTGTCGGTCACAAACACCTGTCCGAAGTGCTGCTCCGAAACCATCTGCATCAGCTGCCTGACCCGGGTTTCATCCAGCTTGTCGAAAATGTCATCGAACAACAATATGGGATGGAATCCCTTGATCTTACGGGTGAAGGAAAACTGTGCCAGCTTCAGTGCGATAATGAAGGATTTCTGCTGGCCCTGGCTGCCGTATTTCTTGATGGGAAAGGAGTGGATCAGGAACACCAGGTCGTCCTTGTGGGTCCCACTGGTGGTGTGTTGCGCCAGGCGGTCTTTTTCCCGGTTGTCCAGTAATTGCTCCCCGAGTGGCTGGTCCCTGAGGCTGGTCTGGTATTCTATGTCAACAAACTCATTGCCCCCGGAAAGCAAGCGGTAGTTCTCACGGAACACGGGCAGGAATTCATTGAAGAAGGCCTCCCGCTGCCTGAAGATA
>SLSG01000119.1 GCA_007130545.1 Bacteroidales bacterium
GGATTTGCGGTGGATGGCCACGGCCCGGAACTTGAGCTTTTTACATTCCTCTGCAATCTGCGCCAGGGATTTCCCGATCACTGGGGCCCCTTCCTCCAGTTTGATCATCATGATGGAGAGGTGGCTGTCCGAAAAATCGAAGATTTCCGTGGCAGCCGTGTTTTTCAACAGGTGGGCGATCTCCTTGGCGGCGATTCTTTCCGGGGAGACCAGGTAATCAATGCCAAGCCCCTTGTAGTGGTTGCGGCAGTCCTCGGTCAGGTATTCCGTTTCATGCACCTTGGCAATGGCGGTTTTGGCCCCCATACGCTTCCCGAGCACAGCGGTCAGAAGATTCAGCCGTCCGTCCAGATGGGCACTTATCAGCAGTTCGGCCCGTTGTATGTTCGCACTCCTGAGCACCGATACCATGGTGGAATCCCCGACCTGGGTCATCAGGTCGGAATGGGCTTCAATCACTCTCAACAAGTCATGGCTAGGGCTGATCAGGGTGACGTTGTGCTTCTCACCTGCAAGTAGTTTTGCAAGGTGCAGGCTGACCTCGCTGTCGCCGGCAATGATGATGTTCATTTCAGATATTGTTATTTACTGCTTTGCAAATATACAGTGTTTTGTTTCAGCACCAGCCGTTTTGTCTCAGCAGGGCGAGCAGTTCGGTGGCTGCATCCCTGGTGTCCACATTCTTATGGACCAATTGCCCCCCCTGGTAAATATCCAGGCTGTGCTTACCGGTTCCCATCAGTCCGAAATGGGCGTCTGCCATTTCACCGGGTCCGTTTACGATGCATCCCATCACCGCGATCTTCAATCCGGCCACCTCGGGCAGCTCCTCCTTCAGCTGCCTGAGCACTGACGGGAGGTCGTAAGCTGTGCGGGCACAAGTCGGACAAGAGATGTAGCTGGTACGTACATTTTTCAGACCGGCAACCTGCAGTAGCCATTCGGCCGCCCGGCCAGCCTCTTTGGAGGCATGGGGACCGTCCGTGTCCAGCCAAAAGCCTCCCATGATGCGCCCCATCAGCAGGTCTCCGAACCTGGAGGCCAGGAATGCCAGGAGCCGATCCGCCGCCTGTCCGGCAGATGGGTCCGCCGCCTGGCCGGTCACAGTATCCTCCGGCTTTCCCGCAGCTCGTCCGGCCAGTTCGCCTGCCCTTTGGTCTCCTTCCGGTGAAAAGACCCGCAGTTTTACGAGAATCTCTGCCGCTATGTTGTGTTTTGCAATTGCGGCATGCAGCTGCGGCAGATCGTCCGGGTCAAATCCCGCCGCCATATCGGCCACCAGTACCAGTCCGTTTAACGCCCCGACGGACTTCAGTTCAGCTTGACCAGGCTGCCGATCCAGCATAACCACGTTCACATCGGGATGGGAGGGGCGCTCCCCTGCCGCTTTATCTGCCGCTGACCCCGCTGCTGTATCTGCCGCTGTCTCCGTTACTGTACCTGCCGCTGTCCCCCCTTTTTGCCCTCCTTCTGTCTCCCCCGCAGGGTGTATACGGTATGTCCCTTCTCCCCATGGAAACGGACCCGGGCGGGCAATCACCAGTCCCATGCGGTTGCATTTGAGAGCGGGGGAATCTGCCGTATCAACATTGAGGGATCTGTGGCGGGTTGTTTGGGCTTCCGGAGCAGTTGGCAAACCAGCCGTATTGGTAAATTCAAATTGTGCCAACAGTTCCCTTGCAAAGGCCACCTCTGCTTCGGGTGGTTCGGTCAGGCTGACCCTCAGGGTGTCGCCCATGCCCATTTTAAGCAAGGCGGAAATGCCCAGCGCCGACCTGGCCCTTCCTTCATACCCTTCCCCGGCCTCTGTGACCCCCAGGTGCATGGGGTAGGTCATGTCCTCTATTTGCATCTGCCGGGCCATGGCCTGGTGCGCCCTGATCATCAATATCGGGTCGCTGGCTTTCAGCGAAATGACCGTGGAGAAAAATGCCAGTTCCTCAAAAACCCTCAGGAACTCCATCGTGGCCTCTGCCATGGCTTCCGGGCCGTGTCCGTACCGGGCCACGATGCGCGGGGAGAGCGAGCCCGTATTCGTGCCAATGCGGATGGCCGTACCATGCGCTTTGCAGGTCGCTATCAAGGGGGCCAGCGTGTTTCTTAAACCGTCCAGCTCCAGTCTGGTCTCATCCGCAGTCCAGGATGTTTTCCCTTGTTTCCATGCCCGGTAGTAATTGCCCGGGTTGATGCGGACCTTCCCTACAAGCGGGGCGGCCATCAAAGCCAGTTCCGGCCTGAAATGGATGTCGGCGATCAGGGCTTGGTGAAAACCTGCTCCGTGTAATTTTTTTCGGATTTTTTTCAGCGCCGCCAGGCTTTCCTTGTCTGGTATTGATAACCGGACATATTCCGCGCCGGCCTCAAACAACCGGATGCATTGTGCCAGGCTGGCCTGCACGTCCGCAGTCGGGGTACTGGTCATGCTCTGCACCCGGATGGGGTTGTCTGAACCCAGCGGGAGGTCCCCGATCCGTACTTCCCTGGAAGGGCGGCGACGGACCGGAACGGGGGGCATATGGGTGGAATCTCCGATCATGCAGGACAAATTTATCAACAAATCCATCAAGTCGTACTTAAAGCCCCTTATTATTCTTTCTATCTTTACAGTCGGATGATTTCAGATACCATGACGGCAGGCAGACCACAGAAAAACATAGACCATCCAGGGGTGGTGGACCGGGTGGAGGGAAAGCGCGTTTTTGTGCGCATCGAGCCCAGGACAGCCTGCAGCAGCTGTGCCACCCGTTCCTATTGCTCGATGACCGACCTGGAGGATAAGGTGGTGGAAGTGCCTGCAGAAGGGAAAGACCAATTCGCCCCGGGCCAGCCTGTCACCGTCTCCCTGCGGGAGTCCCTCGGTTACAAAGCCCTGTTGTTCGGTTACCTGACTCCTTTCTTAATCCTGGTCCTGAGTATCTTCGGAATGATGTGGCTGACCGGGAACGAACCACTTTCGGCCCTGACGGGACTGGGTCTGATGCTGCCTTATTTCTGGTGGCTTTACCAATCCAGGGAGAAGCTGCGGAAAACCTTCCGTTTTCGGCTTCGGGCCTAAACCACCCTTCAACAGACTGTAATTCCCTCAACTGCTTAGAATTTAGAGCATTTCCAAATAAGATTCTATCCGACTGACATTCAGATAGCTTGAAAATCTGCAGGTCTATACATATTGATATATACTGATTAGCAGGCATTTGACCCGGCTTAAAAATGCATGTATTTTGGTCCGGGTTTGAATTATGTTTTCTATTTTTGCGCATTGTTCAAACGTTAACAAACCTTACATCCGTGAGCGAAATTTTCAATCAGATTACCGTTGTTTCCGTGGTTTCCCTCGGTGCCATCGGGAGCCTGGCCGCCGTGATCCTGTATTTTGTTGCACAGCGCTTCAAGGTCATTGAGGATCCCCGGATTGACCAGGTGGCCGATAAGCTTCCCGGAGCGAACTGCGGGGGCTGTGGGCTCGCCGGCTGCCGTGCCCTGGCCGAGGCCATTGTGAAGGCCGAAAGCCTGGAGGGCATTAGCTGCCCTCCCGGTGGCGATGACATCATGAAGGAGATCGCGGCTTTGCTTGGTCTGGAGGCGACCGCCCAGGACCCGATGATCGCCGTACTGCGTTGCAATGGTAGCCGGGAACATGCCCCGCCCAAGGTGGCCTACGAGGGGGTGATGACTTGTGCATTTGCCCACAGCCTGTTTGCCGGAGAGGGAGGCTGTCCCTTCGGATGCCTGGGTTGCGGGGACTGTGTGGAGGCTTGCCAGTTCGATGCCATGTATATGGACCGGGACACCGGACTGCCTGTGATACTTGACGACAAATGCGTGGCCTGCGGTGCCTGCGTGAAGGTTTGCCCCCGCACCATCATCGAGATGCGCAAGAAGGGGAAAAAGGACCGCCGGATCTATGTGAGCTGCATCAACCGTGAAAAAGGGGGTGTGGCGAAAAAGAACTGTGCGGTGGCTTGCATCGGATGTGGCAAGTGTGTGAAAGAGTGTAAGTTCGATGCCATCACGCTGCAAAACAACCTGGCCTATATAGACTTCAACAAGTGCACCCTATGCAGGAAATGCCCCCCGGTATGCCCGACCAATGCCATAGCCGAGCTGAACTTTCCGCCCCGCAAGCCTAAGGCGGAGCAGAAGGAGGCCCCTGCAGAAGCATAACCAATGAAATATTTGTGGGTTTAAAAGGAACATAGCCTTGAAAACGTTTAAAATTGGCGGTGTCCATCCGCCGGAAAACAAATTCGCATGGGACCGGCCCATCGAGGTGCTGCCCCCGCCCAAACAGGTTTCCATTCCCCTTTCCCAACATCTTGGTGTGCCGGCTGTGCCGGTGGTGGCCAAAGGTGACAAGATCAAAACCGGGCAGCTGATTGCCAGAGGGGAGGCCTTTATCTCGGCGAACATCCATTCCTCGGTTACCGGAACGGTCCTGAAGATAGACGATGTGGCAGACACCAGCGGATACCGCAAGCGGTCCATCGTCATCAATGCAGAGGAGGATGAATGGGACGAGGGGATCGACACCGGCGGCGAATTGCTGACAGAAATCAGTCTTGAACCAGCGGCCATCGTGAAAAAGGTCAATGAAAAGGGCATTGTCGGATTGGGTGGTGCCACGTTCCCGTCACACGTCAAGCTGATGGTCCCCAAGGGCAAGAAAGCCGAAGTGCTGATCATCAACGGGGTGGAGTGTGAACCCTATTTATGCGCCGACCACCGCCTGATGCTTGAGAAGTGTGAGGAAATGCTGGTGGGGATCCGCATACAGATGAAGGCCCTTGGTGTGGGGCGCGCTGTAATCGGTATCGAAAGCAACAAGCCCGATGCCATTGAGAAAGTTTCGGCCGCTGTAAAGGCATGGCCCGGAATCGAGGTGGTTTCGCTGAAGGTTAAATACCCGCAGGGTGCGGAAAAGCAACTGATCAAAGCGGTGGTCAACCGGGAAGTTCCTTCCGGGAAACTGCCCATTGAGGTTGGGTGCGTGGTACATAATGTGGGCACCGCATTTGCGGTTTACGAGGCCGTGCAGAAAAACAAGCCGTTGATCGACCGGGTGGTAACCGTGGCGGGCAGGTCGCTGAAAAAACCCGCGAACTTCCTGGTCCGCATCGGTACCCCTGTATCTGTCTTGATTGATGCGGTTGGCGGACTCCCGGAGGATACCGGAAAGGTCATCAATGGGGGTCCGATGATGGGAAAAGCCCTGAGCGAACTGGATGTGCCCGTGACCAAGGGAACCAGCGGCATCCTGGTATTTACAGAGGAGGAAGCCCACCGCAAGCAGGTCCAGAACTGTATCCGGTGTGCCCGCTGCCTGACGGTCTGCCCCATGGGGCTGGAGCCTTATTTGCTGTCGCAGCTGGCGGACAAGAAGCGGGATGAAGATTGTGAGCAGGAGCGCATCATGGACTGCATGGAATGCGGTTCATGCCTCTATATCTGTCCGTCGGGAAGGCCCCTGCTCGACCAGATCCGGGTCGGAAAGGCCCGCACGGGTAAAATGATGAGAGAAAGGTCGTCGTAAATCGCAAACCAATAAACTATGAGTCCATTAACCGTTTCGGGTTCACCCCATGTGCATACTGAGCAGTCGGTGAGCAAGGTCATGTATGGCGTGGTCTATTCGCTGATTCCGGCCATGCTGGTATCTTTTTATTTCTTCGGACTGGCTGCCATACTGGTGACCCTGACTGCCGTGGTGTCCTGCCTGGCCTTCGAATATGTTATACAGAAATACCTGATCAAGGGTCCGACGACGATCGGGGACGGTTCTGCCATCATCACCGGTATCCTTTTGGCGTTCAACGTGCCTTCCAGTCTGCCGCTCGGCATGGTGGTCATCGGCTCGGCCGTGGCCATCGGGATGGCGAAGATGACGTTTGGCGGACTGGGAAAAAATCCGTTTAACCCGGCCCTGGTGGGAAGGGTGTTTTTGATGATCTCGTTCCCGGTGCAAATGACCAGCTGGCCCAAGCCCACCGCATTCAGCACCCAGCTGACCGATGTGGTGACGGGCCCCACTCCGCTGGACGTCCTGAAAGGCGGTTTGGCACGGGGAGAAAGCGTCAGTGAGATCATGCCGCAGATTCCGGAATATGTGAACCTGCTGATGGGCAATATGGGGGGCTCGATCGGGGAAATATCGGCCCTGGCATTGATCATTGGCGGAATCTATATGCTGGTCAAAAAAATCATCACCTGGCACATACCGGTGGCCTATCTGGGGTCGGTGGTCATTTTCTCCGGCATTTTCTGGCTGATTGATCCGACCTATTATGTGGACCCCTTGTTTCATCTGATTACTGGCGGACTCATGCTGGGGGCGCTTTACATGGCCACCGACATGGTGACGAGTCCGATGTCCCCCACCGGCATGCTCATATTTGGAGTCGGATGCGGGGTGCTGACCATGGTGATCCGGCTGTTCGGCGCCTATCCGGAAGGGGTCTCGTTTGCGATACTGATTATGAATGCATTTGTACCCTTGATCAACCGGGGTTTTAAACCCAAGCGATTTGGAGAGGAGGTGAAACATGGCTAAGAAAGAA
>SLSG01000022.1 GCA_007130545.1 Bacteroidales bacterium
AAGACGGAAGCCATTGGCACCATTTGCAACTATTGTTCTGTGGGCTGCGAGATCGAGCTGCACCATAAATCGGGCTTCTTCAGCCGGGTTACGGGGAATAAAGGGCTGGTGAACAAGGATGGGAGCATCTGCCGCTTTGCAAAGTTTGGCTATGCATACCTCAACAACAAAAGCCGCATCACCACACCCCTGCGGAAAGAAAACGGAAAATTCCGGGAGATCGGTTTTCAGGAAGCCTTCCGCATCATCGCGGATAAGATCCAGTCAGCCGAACCCAACCAGCTTGCATTTTTTGCCGGTGCCCGCCTCACGAACGAGGAGCAGTACCTGGTGCAGAAGCTTGCGCGGGCCGGGGCAAAGACCGGCAATGTATCCAGCTTCCATTACCTGGACCGGGGCGAAGGCTATATGGACAACAGCCGGCGCAGCATTCCGTTTGATCAGATCGCCCAGGCGGAGCACCTGTACTTTCTGGGCAGCGAGATCAATATGGAGAATGCCGTACCGGGCTTCTATGCTTTTAGCCATCACTTCCAAAAGCAGGTGCCCGTCACGGTGATCACCACCCGGGAGGACGACAAGATGGCCCACAAGGCCACGGAGGTCATGCGTATAAAATCCTATTATTATTTCGTGCGGGCCGCAATCCATTATATCCTGTCAAACCAACTGGAGAACAAGGTCTTTCTTAATGACCACTGCAATGGGCTCGACGGCTTCCGGGAGGAAGTGCTCGCCCAGAATTACGAGGACCTGCTGGAAAAAGCCGGATGCACCTCCGAACAATTGGCCGCATTTGCCGGCACATTCAACGCCACACACCAGTCCCTCCTGTTCTTTGCAGAAAAGCACCTGTCTTCCAATGCCTGCCTTGAACTCAAGAACCTGGCCATGATTACCGGCAAATCAGGCAAGTCGGGCGCCGGACTCATCCCCCTCAAGGAGAAGAACAACGCCCAGGGTCTCTTCGACATGGGAGTCAGTCTGGGGCTTGCACCAGGCGGACAAGCCATCACAGACCCTGCCTTGCGGGAACAGCTGGAGAAGCTCTGGAAGATGGACCGGCTGCCGGAGGGGACTGCTGACGGACTCTGGAAATCGATGCAACAGGGCAACATAAAACAAGCCTTCGTCTTTTCGGAAGACCCGCTGGGTTGTGCATTGGACAAGGAGGATGTGAAGGATGTGCTTAAGCGGCTGGACTTCCTGGTGGTGCAGGACCTGTTCATGAGCGAGACGGCAGAACTGGCGGACCTGGTGCTGCCGGCCTCACTGCACTTTGAGACCGGGGGCAGCTTCACCAATACCCAAAAGTTTATACAACAATTCAGGGCAGCCCATCCGTCACCGATCGAAATGACGGCACTGGCGCAGCTGGGGAATATGCTATCTGCCCTGGGGGTCGAAATGCCCGGAAATGACACGGCTTCGGTTCTGCTGGAAGTGGCCGGTATGCTGAAACACGGCAGCAATGGCGGACCCACACCCCTGGTTTGTACCGGCGGGGACAATGCCAACAGAATGTTCGACCATGGCTGTGACTTGTTGGTGAAGCGTTTTGAAGACAGTTGGAAGGAAACATTCAATCAAGTATAAAACCCATGAAGACATTTGGTTCGATCGATGAGATCCTGGACTTCGCGATGAAGTCAGAACAGGAGGCAGTGGATTTCTACACCAGCCTGGCAGAAAAAATGAAAAGCAGGGAGATCAAGGACATCTTCCTCGAGTTTGCCCGGGAAGAGGTCGCCCACAAGGCCCGCCTGCAGAAGATCAAGGAAGAAAAGGTCTTTGACATGGAGGTGGAGAAGGTACAGGATCTGAAGATATCAGATTATGTGGTCAGCATAAAACCATCCGACGATATGGAATATGCAGACGCGCTTGTGCTGGCCATGAAAAAAGAAAAGGCGGCATTCAAGCTGTATACCGCCCTTTCTGAAAGGACCGATGTTCCGGAACTGAAAAAAGTATTCCAGGCACTGGCCGTAGAGGAATCCAAACACAAACTACGGTTCGAACTGGAATACGATGAATACGTGATGCGCGAGAATTAGGAGATGGCGATCTGCTTCGGTGGCTTACGTTTGGCCTCTTCCCTTTTGGGGATGGTGATGCGCAAAATGCCGTCCTTGTGGTTGGCCTTGATCTTTTCCGCATTCACGGCCTCCGGCAAACTGAAGGAACGCATAAATGAAGAATAGCTAAACTCGCGGCGCATGTAGCGGCCATCTTTTTCTTCATTCTTCAGCTCCTTCTCCGAGGAAATGGTGAGGACATTGTTGTCCAGGTCGATCTTGAAGTCCTGCTTGTCCAGCCCGGGTGCAGCCACCTCGATCTGGAAATCATCGGTGTTCTCGATCACATTGATTGCCGGTGTACTGACACCGGTTCTTTCTGATAAGATACTGTCCATCAGGTCCCTGCCGAAAAACTCATCGATCAAGCTCGGCATGGTTGCCCGACTTTTTCTTAACATGGGTAGCATAGCTCGATCCTCCATTTTTTTAGGTTAGACATGGGTTGATTCTCAGTAAACCCCATTCAAAGTGCATGCCAGACCTAAAATAGCCCCTCCACATAGAGAAATGACCGTCATTTAAAGACATTTTGACACTTATCCAGGGGGTTCGTCATGTCAAAATGTCAATTTCCTTCCGACCCAATTTTCTTCCATTCCATAAACAATATTTGACCTACAGGTGTTATAAAACGGTAAATTCAGTAAATTCGCCTTGCAGCTTGTTCCGGTGGATACCGGTTTTTTTTTGAGAAACACATGCCAATGAGTACGGGACTGTTCATTCTGATTTTGTTCGTCTTGGCCGGTCTGGCCCCCTTTACCCGCAGATACCTTGGAAATACAGCCGGATGGGTTTTTGCCCTGTTCCCGTTTGGCGGATTTATTTACTACCTGAGCCTGCTGCCGGCCGTAAACACCGGACAGTTGATCATGGAAAGCCATGCCTGGCTGCCTGTGTACGGAATAGACTTTTCATTTTACATAGATGGGTTCAGTATCCTGTTCAGCCTCATCGTACTGGGTATTGGTACCTTTATTCTGGTCTATGCCGGATATTATATGCGTCCCTATCCGATGAAGGGCAGGTTCATGGGGTACCTGGTCTTTTTCATGGCTTCCATGCAGGGGGTGGTGGTTTCGGGCAACCTGATTACGATGTTCGTGTTCTGGGAGCTTACCAGCATCAGCTCCTACCTGTTGATCGGCTACCATCACGAAAAACCGGAAGCCCGCTCGGCGGCGCTGCAAGCTTTGTTGATTACGGGGTTTGGCGGACTCGCACTGCTGGGTGGGTTTGTGCTGATGGCCATCCCATACGGCACTTATGAATTACAGGCCATGTTCGCCAATCCCGATGCCATCCGCAATAGCGGACTGTACCTTCCGGCCCTGCTGCTGATCCTTGCCGGGGCATTTACCAAGTCGGCCCAGTTCCCATTCCATTTCTGGCTTCCCGGGGCCATGGCCGCCCCCTCCCCAGTGAGTGCCTTCCTGCATTCGGCCACGATGGTCAAGGCAGGCGTGTTCCTGCTTGCCAGGCTCAACCCGGTCATGGGGGGCACGGAGCTCTGGTATGTGCTGCTTTCTGCGTTCGGGGCCGTCACCATGGTTGCAGGGGCCTGGCTCAGCATCACCCAGACCGACCTGAAACGGATCCTGGCCTATACCACGGTGAGTGCACTGGGGACCCTCGTCCTGCTGATCGGTACCGGCACCGAGTACGCCATCAACGCCATGATTATTTTCCTGGTGGTCCATGCATTGTACAAGGGCACATTGTTCATGATGGCCGGCAATATTGAGAAAATGAGCGGCACCCGGGATATCACAAAACTTGGCGGGTTGTATGCCTATATGCCGAAGGCTGCCCTGATTATGGGTCTGGCCCTGGTGTCCATGGCAGGGATTCCACCCCTGCTGGGCTTTATCGGCAAGGAACTCATTTACGAGGCCAAGGTGTACGCCCCCAGTTGGCGTTATCTGGTGGTGGTGGCCAGCTTTTTCACCAATGTCGTTTTGGTCTTCCTTTCGCTGAGGCTCTGGCTGGATGTCTTCGGCGGAAAGACCCCGGCTTACAGTAAGAAACCGGCAGAGCCATCCCTGGCCTTGATAATCGGACCCTTGTTCCTCGTTTTGGCAAGCCTTGTCATGGGACTCTTCCCGGCGACCATCGCCACCCCGCTAACCTCGGCTGCGGTCATCTCCGTAAGTCCGACTATAGGTGCCATCAAGCTGAAGATCTGGCACGGGTTTAACCTCGTACTCGGACTCAGCGCGCTGACCGTGCTGTGCGGCGTGCTGGTCTATAAATACAAGGAGGCCGTGATCGGGTTTGCAAACAAGGTCAACCTGCGTTACTTCACCAGGGAGTTCGCCCAGCTCTTCTCCGCAGGCATTGAGTATTTCCTGCTCATTACAAAGGCGCAGACAAAAAACATACAGCACGGCTATCACCGCTTCTACCTGATGACAATTTTCGTGGTGGCCTCCATCCTGGTTTGGTCGATTATCTGGCGCAGCGACCCGCTGGTGCTGGAACTGGATTTTTCTGACATGCCGCTGAACCTGGTGGCCGTGGTGGTGCTGATCGTCACCGCAGCGCTTTCCGCCGTGGCCACCCACTCCCGGATCATCGCACTGATCGCAACCGGCGTCATCGGCTTTGGCATTACCATTATTTTCATTGCCTTCAGCGGGGTGGACCTGGCCATTACGATGGTGATGGTGGAGGTGCTGATGGTGATCATGGCGGTCGCAGTCCTTTACCACCTGCCCAGGTATGTAAAATATTCCGCAACCGGGGCCAGGATGAGGGACGGTCTTGTGGCGGGTTTGGTCGGGGGTTTCATGATGGTGCTGGTCTTGCAGGCCGGCACTTCCCAGCTGGAGGAACCCATATCCGAATTCTTTAAGGAAATGAGCTATTCAGAAGCCTTTGGCCGAAATATCGTAAACGTGATTTTGGTAGACTTCAGGGCGCTGGACACCTTGGGGGAGATTACCGTTATCGCCATCGCAGCCCTGGGCATTTTTTCGATGATCAAACTTGCCAGAGAACAATCTCAGATTAAAAAAAATTAAGCCATGGAATCCGTCATTCTGCAGATCGCTGCACGCCATATGCGCCCCTTGCTGATTATTTTGTCACTGGTGGTGCTATACCGCGGCCACAATGAGCCGGGTGGGGGGTTTATTGGCGGATTGATGCTGGGGGCTGCATTCATACTCTACGCCATGGGATTCGGGGTAAAAAAGACCCAGGAAAGCATTTTTTTCAGTCCGGTTACGATGACGGCAGTCGGACTCCTCGTGGCACTTGCCAGTGGGATACCCGCCTTGTTTGCCGGACATATATTCATGACCGGGGAATGGGTGACCTTTTTCCAGGGCAGCGCAATGGAACTTAAGCTCGGAACCCCCCTGCTTTTTGACCTGGGGGTTTATTTTGCGGTGGCTGGAATGCTCACGCTGGTCATGTTCTCAATTATGGAGGAATAGGCAATGTTGATTTTACTGGCAGTATTGATAGGTGTGTTATACGGATCTGCGGTTTACCTGCTGCTCAGGAGGAATATCTTCAAACTGGTACTCGGATTGATATTCCTGGGGCATGCCACCAATTTGCTGTTGTTTGTGGCAAGCGGACTAACCAGTGGTTATCCGGCCTTTGTCCGCGGACTGGCCGGGGAGACCGGGAAAATGGCCGATCCCCTGCCCCAGGCCCTGATCCTGACGGCAATTGTAATCGGACTGGGGGTTACGGCATTTGCGCTGGTGCTGGTTTACCGATTTTACAGCGTAACAAAAACGGTTGATTTGGACGAACTTTCTGAAAACGAATAGGTATGGTGTTGCTGGTTGCCCCAATTCTGCTGCCGCTGCTGTTCATGGTGGTGCTGATCTTCACCCGCAGGTGGCTGTTCTTTCAGCAGGCATTCAGCCTGCTTGCGGCCATCCTGCTGACGTCCGTCTCCTTCTACCTGCTGCTGGAGGTTCGCTCAGACGGCATCGCCACAATGCAAATGGGTGCCTGGCCGGCCCCGTTCGGCATTACGCTGGTGGCCGACCTCTTGTCTGCCATCATGCTGGTAACCAGCTCCTTTGTGGCCATGATCGTGATGATATACTCTCCCGGGTTCATTGACAGGGAGAGACAAACCGCAGGTTATTACCCCCTGGTATTCGGACTGCTGATGGGGGTTAACGGGGCTTTCATCACGGGGGACCTGTTCAATATGTATGTCTGGTACGAGGTGATGCTGACCTCCTCCTTTGTGCTGATCGCGCTGGGAGGTTCGGCAGAGCAGCTCAGGGGCAGCGTGAAATATGTGACCATCAGCTTTGTCGCATCCATCTTTTTTGTATCAGCCATCGGGATCATGTACGGACAGGCCGGAACCCTGAACATGGCCGACCTGGCGCAGAAGATGCGCAGCTGGGAGGAAATGCCATATATCAACGGGGCACTGATGCTGTTCTTCATCGCATTCAGCGTGAAGTCTGCCCTGT
>SLSG01000244.1 GCA_007130545.1 Bacteroidales bacterium
ACCAGCAACTGGTTGGCCGCTGGAACAACCTCCGCACCATCGATGACAACCTGCCGAACATCCGTTACACCCTGGATGAAAACGTTTACGGATCCAAGGTGAACCGCGGAACCATGAGCACTTACGGTATGATCAACATTCTGCCCTCCCTGAACTTCAGGACGCAGCTTGGTGTGGACATGTCCATGACCGAAGGCCACCTTTACTGGAACCCGATGCATGGTGACGGTGCCTCTGTGAATGGCCGTATCTACAATACCCAGACCAACTACAACCGCTGGAACGTGCAGAACATCCTTTCCTATGTAGAGACCTTCGGCAACCTGCACAACATCAACATGACCCTCGTCAGCGAGGTGCAGAAGCAGCGTTACAACTACTTCTTCGCCGGTGGTACCGATATGTCTGACACTTTCTTCAGGCACGGTTTGATCGGAGGATCCTATGCCACACAGCTCTCAAGCGGCAGCATGACCGAGAATGGGATTATCTCCTATGCCGGTCGTCTGAACTATAACTTTGACGGCAAGTACTTCCTTTCAGCAACCGCCCGTTACGACGGTCTGAGTTCACTACCCGCAGCCAACAAATGGGGTTTCTTCCCCGGCGGTTCCGTGGGCTGGACAGTATCCCGCGAGGATTTCATGCAGAATGTGGACTGGTTGTCAAACCTGATGCTCAGGTTCTCCTACGCAGAGGTGGGTAACTCCTCCATCGGTAACTATCCCTACCTTGGTCTCTATGGCGGTGTAAGGTATGCCGACTATACCGGTATTGCCTTCATCCAGATGGGTAATGACCAGTTGAGGTGGGAAACCTCCAAGAAGTGGGACATTGGCTTTGACGCCTCCCTCTTCGATGGCAAATACAACTTTACCTATGACTACTACCTGAACGACCAGGACGGTTTGATCCTGGCTGCCCCCACACCTCCTTCATTCGGTGTCCCGGGCAACTCCGTTTCCAGGAACATTGGTAGTCTGCAGAACTGGGGCCATGAGTTCTCACTGGAGGCCAACTTTATCCGTACCAGGGACATTTCCTGGACCGTGGACTTCAACCTGACCCTTTCAAAGAATGAGATCACCTCCCTGGTTGATGACCAGCCAATCCTTGGCGCCTACACCATGATCGATGTGGGTGAATCCATTCGTTCCGTATGGGGTTATGACTATGTGGGTGTAAATGCCGCCAATGGCAACCCGATCTACCGCAAGGCTGACGGTTCCATGGTACAGGGCAACATCGCCACCCAGAACTACAGGGTGTATGATCCGAACAACCCTGGCGACATTTCTGTGGCTTCCACGCTGGGCAATGCCGACAAGATTGTCTTTGGACCTTCCATGCCGACTTTTTTTGGTGCCGTGAACTCCAGACTGAGGTACAAAAGCTTTGACTTTACCGCAATGTTCCGCTATGCCGGAGGCAACTACGTCATGAACCGTACCCGCCAGGACCTGGTTTCCAACTCCTTCACAAACTTCGGACGTGAGTTGCTGGGCAGGTGGCAGAGCCCCGAAAACCCGGGCGACGGCTGGACCCCGAGACTGTGGCATGGCCGTACCAACTTCATCAACGAACAAGGCACGACCTCAGGACGTTTTGTGGAAAAAGGCGACTTCATCAAACTACAGAACCTGATCGTAGGTTACACCCTTCCCCAGGAACTGGTTGGCCGCTTGGGCATTGACCGTCTGAGGTTATTCGTTTCCGGGTCAGACCTGTTCATGATCACCGATTACACAGGGATTGACCCCGAAATGGAAAGAGGTGCCGGTATTGACTGGAACGGAACTCCGAGGCAGCGGACCATCACCTTCGGTCTTAACCTGAGTATTTAACCAAAAAAAATAAAAGTCACATGAAGAAACTTAATATATCACAGCAAAAAATCGGGAAATTATTGCTTTTGCCGGTTTTTGTATTGGGGCTGTTCTTTTCGTCCTGCGAGGATGAAATCATCAACCTTGAACCCTTCAACCAGATCTCAGAGACCGTGGCCTTCTCCACTCCCGAGAAAGTAGCCCTCTCGGTGATCGGGATGTACCAGGCCGCCCAGATCGGTCACTTCAACGGTGGGAACCGTGGGTATCCGTTCGGTGCCGCCTTTGTTCAGCAGGGTGACAGCCGCGGGGAGGACATAGTAAATATCTATGCCTTCTATGCGTTCACTTATCAGGGGACCTATACGCCGTCCACTGCGAACAACGTGTTTTACTGGAGCGACACCTACCGCCTGATCAACCGCATCAACATCGTGGCTGAGGGCGTGATCGAAGCCGCCGAGGACGGGGTAATCTCCCAGGCACTGGCCAATGAGTATAAGGGCGAAGCCCTGCTGCTCCGCGCCGCTGCCTACCACCAGTTGGTGTTCATGTTCGCCAGGCCTTACCGGCATACCGGTGATGCTTCCCATATGGGGGTTCCCTACCACAAGCTTCCGTTCACCACCCAGGAAAACATTGACGAAGGTTTTGCCACCGGTCGTCATACCGTGGCCCAGGTGTACCAGTTCATCCTTGAGGATTTGGATTTTGCGGAGCAACACCTGCCGCTGAAATCTCAGCGCTCAGGCAATACCCAGGTTTCCAGGGGCACCAAGGGTGCCGCGGCCGCATACAAGGCTCGTATACATCAGCATATGTGGAACATGCAGGGCGTGATCGCCGAGGGATCCAAATTCTTTGACGGCGGCGTGTATGCCGGTCACTATGTCCTGAATGCCAATCCGTGGGATGTATTTTACAACAATTACGGCAGCGGCGAATATATGTTCGGCATGGAAAGCTCCGCGACAAACTACCCGAGTGTGAACGGTGCGCTTCCGCAGATGTTTAAGCGCCGTCTCCTGTTGTGCCACAGTCCCATACTGTGGAACAACCCATCCTGGCTGCCAGACGACAAGCGCAGGGACGAAGACCACATGATCATTAATGTCAGTGGTGTGATGTTCACCCACAAGTACAAGGATGACGTCAACAACGACGACCTTTCGCCCATGATGCGTTTTGCCGAGGTTGCACTGAACCTGGCCGAGGCCTATGCAAGGCAAGGCAATATGGAACAAGGACTTAGATTCCTGAACATGGTGCGTGACCGCGCGCTTGCAGATCCCGCCACACAGAGCTATACGGCCGCTGACTTTGGAAGCACCGTAGACCTGCTGGAAGCCGTTCTGGTTGAAAGAAGGATCGAACTGGTCTTCGAAGGACACCGCTATGCCGATATCCACAGGCTGCAGCATTGCCCGCACTTCCCGATAGCCGGAGTGCCTGCCAAGTTTGAAAACGCCATGCCTCCCGCCTCTGCATTTGTGCTGGATGGCACTCCTTATGATGGTCCGAGAACCGTTACCGCCATTCCTTACTCAGACCACCGGTTCGTTTGGCCGATCCCGCAGAACGAGTTGAACGCCAACCCGACCCTTGCCGGCCAGCAGAATCCCGGTTGGTAATCTGCTTGGTTTTGGCTTTCCTGAGTGATTCAGGAAAATAAGTGAAAAGCTGCCCCGGAATTTTCCGGGGCAGCTTTTTTTATCACAAGGCAAAAGCGTAAATTCGCGCTTCCAGAATCCGTTTTTTGGGGTTTGCTCCTGCGCGCCTTTACCTGCCAGCCAAATGGTATGGTTTTTGTTCCAGCAAAACAGTCCAATATTCATCAAAACACGCATCATGAAAACAAAGCGTACAGTACTTTTTCCATTTCTGCTTACTTTCCTGCCCTTGCTGGCGATTTCTTTTTCAAGCCAGGCAGGAAAGCCCGATGAGCTGGAAAGAAAACTTTCAGAACATGTTTCGGAGGTAGCCCCTCAAAAACTGTTTCTGCATACAGACAAATCAAACTACCAGGCAGGTGAGGCCATCTGGTTCAAGGCATACCTTGTGAACGGGATTACGCATCAGCCGGACCTGTCGGAGGCCAATATTCATGTGGAGGTCCTGGATTATCAGGGGCAGCCGGTGACGGGCCTGGTGCTGATGCCCGAAAACGGATCTGCCAGCGGGGAGATTGCACTGGATTCTGACCTGCCCGATGGAAATTATTTTATCCGTGCTTTTACGGACTGGATGCTTAATGCAGGTGAGGACTTTCTGTTTCGGCAGGACTTTTACCTGGAAAACCCGGAGTATGCCAACCGGATCGAGAACAGTTCCCGCCGTTTCAACCAGAATTTCAACCGGGACCTGGAGCGGCAGCAACAGCAATTCTCCATGGGACTATTCCCGGAAGGGGGAACGTTGGTCGCTGGGGTATCGACCAGAATTGCCGTTAAACTAACGGATGCAACAGGCCGGGGAATCAAGGCCAATGGCGAGATCAAAGACAGCCAGGGGAATCCGGTCGTTACATTCAAAACAAATGAGGCTGGTCTTGGAGTCTTTGATCTGGAGCCGGAATCTGGAATGCGGTACATTGCCGAAGCCCTGATTCCGGGTCAACGACCGGTGCAGGCAGACCTTCCCCGGGCAGTGACGGAGGGCTTTGGGCTGCGGGTCGATATCCTTGACGGGGAAACTCTGCAACTGACCGTGCATTATGTCTCTGAACAATCTTCCACCGGCAAGTGTGCCCTGCTTGGACATACCCGTGGACAGGCCAACTTCTTTCTGACGGATGTGGGGGTGAATGGAAACATGACCATCCGCTTGCCTTTGTCGGACTTCCCGACGGGGATCACCCATTTTACCCTGTTTTCTGAGGATGCCCGGCCACTGGCTGAACGGCTGGTGTTCATCAACCATGACGACCAGGCCTATTTCGACATGAGGGCCCAGGCGCTGCGGACAGGAGATGCAAGTGCCCTTAATATAGATTTGTTGGCATCTGACCAGATGGGAATCCCGCTGGAAGGGGATTTTTCCGTTTCCGTGCAATTTGGCAATATCGCTGAAAGGTCATACAGAGACAATATTTTCAGCTACCTGTTCCTGAGTTCTGATTTAAAGGGCATGGTGCAAGACCCCGCCCTGTATTTTGATTACACCCAGGAATCAGTGGAAGAAGCGGTTGACCTGTTGATGCTGACCCATGGTTGGAGGCGCTTTTCCTGGTCGCAGGTGATGTCGGGTCATGACCCGGTAATGGCTCATACCCCTGTTTACGGAACAAGCCTGAGGGGTCAATTGGTAGTTCCGGATGAGCACCAGGGTGTGCGGAATGCCGAGGTGACCATGCGGCTTGCCGAAGACAGGTCACAGGTGTATACAACCCGAACGAATGAACGGGGAGTGTTCACTTTTGAGAACCTGCCTTTTACAGACAGTGTGCTGGTGGAGATCCTGCCCCCCGCATTGTCCGGCAGGGTGATTCCAAAGGTTGAGGTGCTGGACTCCGGGCCCGGCCAGGTCCAGGATGTTGTGGTGGAATATGGATACAATGTGTTCAGCCAACCGCAGCAGGTGACGGCACGTGGACGGGATTGGTCAAGACGCAGGCCGGAAAGAAGGGAAAGCACAGGGGGCAGCCAGGCCTCAGCCTATGGTCGCCCGGACCAGACCATCTATGTGGACCCGAACGAACCATATAGTGCTATGATTGATGTCCTGAGAGACAAGGCGGTCGGAGTAACCGTCTCAAGTTCAGGGAGTATTACAGTCAGAGGACCCAGCAGCATCAATTACCAGGGTCCGCCTATGTTCATCATAGACGGGGTGGAAAGCGACGGAGCCTTTATGAGTGCCCATCCAAGGGATATTGAACGCATTGAGATCTTCCGGGGTGCCAGCACAGCTGCCTTTGGCATGCGCGGCGCCCAGGGGGTGTTTGTCGCATATTCCAGAAGAAGGGATTTTGCGTCTGAGGTAAGCGGGCAGAATATGTTTCTGGTAGCCGGACTGCATGCCCCAAGGGAGTTTTATACCGACTTTGAGATGCCGTTCCCGCGGATCGGGGAACACCAGGTGAAAACCCTGTTGTGGGAGCCGGAGCTCATGACCAATGCCGAGGGACTCGCGAACATCCAGTTTCTTCCCGTAGGGGGGGTGACGCAGTACAGGATCGTTATACAGGGGGTCAGCAGGGACGGAAAGATCGGGTTCGGGGAGTTTCTGATCGGGAACTGATGTAATACGGAAATAATACGGAAATAATTATTTTTACATTGATAAGGCGGCCATACGGCCGCCTTTTTTTTATATCCACCTTTTTATTTTTGCATAAGTGAAATAATAATATGATAATGAGTAATCTAAGTTTAAAATTAATTGCAGGGAGGCGTTAATTTTGATGGTTTTTTTGCTCTGGAATGCATCTGTTTTGATGGTTTTTTTGTCTGAAACATTTCTTTTTTGTTAAATATTTTTACATTTGGCAAGGAAAAATCAACTATCGGGGTTCAATTTTCTATTTATTCACCTAAACCAAAACAACATGAAAAGATTACTCCTTTTTATCGGTGTGTTGCTTTTTATGGGGCATTCCCTGTATGGGCAAACAATCCGTGTAACAGGCACCGTGACAG
>SLSG01000126.1 GCA_007130545.1 Bacteroidales bacterium
AGGTAATCCAGGATCTCCTGCCCGCTTAGCTCCATTGTATACAGATAATTCTCGTATTCATAGATCCGGAAAAAGTCACGAACCAGCAGGGTCCCGGCCTTTATCGTTTCATCAAATGCCAGGGATGCCGTGAAAGAAAGGTCCGCTCCCGTGAGTTCCAGCTGAACCTGGTGCACCATGTCGGTAAACGGGGCACTGCCGAAAAGCACCTCCAGGGAATGCAGGTCCTTGCCCAGCTTTCCGACAGGTTCGGCTGCGAACTGGATAATCTCCGAAACATCCTTCTCAAATGCCCTGAAAAAATCCTGGCTGGGCGCCACATTCCTGGTGGAAACCATTTCCCCCTTCTTGCCTTTCAATTCAAAAACCCGTTGGTCGGTGCGCTCAAAAGTCAGCTCTGCAACGGCAAGGTTTTCAGCAAAATGGCCAGGGCCCAAAACGAGCACTTCCTGCCCGGCCACATTCGTGACAAGTTCGATGCGCTCCCGGTGATCATGCCCGGTAAAGATCACATCAAAGCCCGGTACATGTTTGGCTACGTATGCCGAAGCCTGCTCAAGCGGATGGGCGGAGTCCGGGGGGTCGGTCTGCCCGTACCCGCTGTGAAAAAGTCCGATGATCGCATCGGGCGATTCATTCTCCTTGACATATTGTACCCAATAGGCAGCCGCTTCGACCATATCCTGAAACTCCAGGCCCTCCCATAGGTGCGGTGGCAGCCAGTTCGGCACGCTGGGCGTGGTGAGTCCGATTACAACGATATTCAGCCTCTGCCGCCTGATTACCGTATATGGTTTGAAGTAAGGTTCACCGGTCTCTGCGTCCAGCACATTGCCACCCAGGTAAGGAAAATTAAACTCATCCTTCAATCGGTTGTACACCTCCGGTCCGGCTTCAATGTCGTGGTTACCGATCGTTGCCGCATCATACTTCATCAGGTTCATCACCCTGCTGAAAAGGTTCCTTCGGGCATCCTGCTCAAAATTGGCATAATAGGCTGCCGGGGTACCCTGCAGCAGATCCCCGTTGTCCAGAAGGATGAGATTTCTGCCAAGCCTGGTGCGTGCGGCTTCCATCACATAATGGACGCTGGCCATGGAGGTCTGGGTCGGACGGTCATTTATAAAGTCGTAGGGGAATAACCTGGCATGCACATCAGAGGTGACCGCAATCTGGATTTTAATCTCCCTTGCAGCCGCACCCTCAGATAGGGAGGCAAGCATGAATACAAAGACTAAAGTAATCAGGTGCATGTATTTCATAAGTTCAAAAATTATGGAGGCTAAATAATAATAGGGAGGCTAATTTAAGAAAAAAAGGCATCCTGATAAGATGCCTTGGTAATAATTCTGATCGCCGAAAAGGAACACAATAAGCTATTGTCCAAGATAGGCTTTCAGCAATTTACTCCGGGAAGTATGCTTCAGCCTGCGGATGGCTTTTTCCTTGATTTGTCGGACCCGCTCACGCGTCAGGTCGAATTTGGCGCCGATCTCGTCCAGTGTAAGGCCATGGTTCATGCCAATTCCGAAATACAGGTTGATCACATCCCGCTCCTTCTCCGTAAGGGTCGCCAATGACCTCTGGATCTCCCGGGCAAGGGATTCGTGGATCAGGCTGGAGTCGGCATTCGGGGAATCCTGGTTCACATAAACGTCCAGCAGGCTGGCATCCTCGCCCTGAATCAGGGGGGCATCCACCGAAACGTGGTGGGTAGAGATCCGGAAGGATTCCGCGATCTTGTCTTCATTCACGTCCAATGCTTCCGCAAGCTCCTCGGTGGAGGGAGGCCGTTCAAAACGCTGCTCCAGCCTGGAGGCTTCCTTTTTGATCTTATTGAGCGATCCTACCTGGTTCAGGGGCAGCCGAACAATTCGTGACTGCTCCGCCAGGGCCTGCAGGATGGATTGCCTTATCCACCATACAGCATAGGAAATAAACTTAAATCCCCTGGTTTCGTCAAAACGCTTGGCAGCCTTGATCAGACCCAGGTTCCCCTCGTTTATAAGATCCGGGAGGCTTAAGCCCTGGTTCTGGTATTGCTTGGCAACCGATACCACGAACCGAAGATTGGCCTTGGTAAGTTTTTCCAATGCATCCTGGTCACCCGCCTTTATACGCTGTGCCAGCTGAACTTCCTCTTCGGCAGAGATCAGGGGAACTTTCCCGATCTCCTGAAGGTATTTGTCAAGGGAAGCAGTATCACGGTTGGTGATGGACTTGGAAATTTTTAACTGTCTCATATATTAATGGTCGGGATAAATGTAAGTTTCTGAGAATGTGGAAGTACCTTGTGGGCAATCTCCTGTCGGAAAGGCCCCCAAAGGTACGAAAAATTACCGATAAAAACAAACCCTTTCAGTTCTTATCTGACACCAATGCCGTAATAACCTCTTCTTCCGTTCGGATAAACTCCCTCGATCAGAATTCCGCCGGATTTGGCCCGGATCATCCTGGTCAATTCCTGGGGGGAAGATACGGGCTCATTGTCCAGATGGGTGATTATAAACCCATCCCTGATCCCTGCACTGGCGATGAGCTTTCCTCGTTCGACGCCGGTGACCCGCACGCCGTGTTCTATGTTCAAACGCCTGAGGTCTGCCTCCGGAACCGGCTCAAACCTGGCTCCAAGATTGTCAATCACACTGACGTCCTCGCGGGTGACAAGGCTTTGTTCTCCATAGATATTTTTCAATTTCGCCTTTGCCTGCTGTTCCCTGCCGCCACGGTAATATGTGACGTTCACTTCATCACCGGGACGCTTACGCCCAAGTGTTTCCAATAGCTCAGAAGGGTTGCGTATGGACTGTCCGTCAATCCCGATGATCACATCTCCCTCCCGCAATCCGGCCTCCTTCCCTGCGCTGTTCTCTTGCACTTCTTCCACATAAGCTCCCTGGTGGCGGTCCAGGCCTTTTTCAGCAGCCTCCCGGCTGTTCAGTTCCCTGATTACCACACCCAGCAAGCCCCTCTGCACCTCACCGTGCTCGATAAGGTCTTCAACCACTTTGCTGGCAATATTTGAAGGGATTGCAAATGAGTATCCTGCGAATGAACCGGTAGTCGAGGCAATGGCGGCATTGATACCGATCAGGTCTCCCTGCGTGTTGACCAGGGCCCCTCCGCTGTTGCCACGGTTTACGGCGGCATCTGTCTGGATAAAGGACTCAATGGCGGTATTGCCACCCAATATGTTGATGTTCCTCCCTTTTGCGCTGACAATCCCTGCCGTAACGGTTGAAGTAAGGTTGAATGGATTGCCTACGGCAAGCACCCATTCCCCGACCCTGACCTCGTCAGAGTCCCCGAATGTCAGGTGTGGAAGACCGCTTTCCTCAATTTTGATCAGTGCAAGGTCTGTGGTCGGATCCCGTCCGATGATCACAGCCTCATAAATCGTATTGTTGTTCAGGGTGACCTCGATTACATCGGCTTCGGCAACCACGTGGTTGTTGGTCACGATGTATCCGTCAGAACTGATAATTACCCCACTGCCGGTCGCCTCCATCGGACGCTGGGGGGTTCTCTGCCGGGGCCCGAAGAAAAACTCCCGGAACGGGTCGGAAAAGAAATCATCGTATTCCGCGCTGCGACGTTCGTATTTGGTGCGTATGTGCACGACCGCATTCACGGTTATTTCGGAAACAAGCGTAAAATCAGGCAAGGTGGTCGGTAATTTTGTCATGTACTTTGCCAATGTGGCGGGAGGCTGGTTCAGTGTACCATGCTCCGTAAGGGCCATCCCGGCACCTGCCTGGGGACTAAAAAAACGCTGGTGGATAAGCAGGCTGAAAAACCCGCCCAGTAAGGCTGCCAGTAGCAATGCTGAAAATCTTTTCATATCACTCGTTTTTACATGAATCTTAACACCTGATCCGACTGATTTGTTCGCAATAAATATGCCCCTGCTGAAAACCTGAGTGTTAATTAAATCAAAAAAATCCAAAATAAATTAAACTGCCCGGCCGCATCCCGTGTAATATCGTCCTTCACAAAACGAATTTCAATCGGTTTTTCTTACCTTTGGTAAAGGTCTAATGATAAAAGGACTTATTCCAGATGGCTCAAAAGAAAAAGGATCCATATAATTTTTTCCTCGTGGCCACCGGCCTGTTGATCGGCTTTTTCCTTGGGGCGGCGATCATCTACATATTTAACAACCGGCCTGCCGATTACCAATTGACAGATGCAGCCCAGGAACGCCTGGCCAGGCTGTTTCATCAGCAACAGCAGGTGCCCGGCCCAAGCCCTGCCCCTGCAGGGGACCAGCCCCAAACCAGCGCTGTTACCAGGAAGGACGATCCAGAGCCGGCATCCCTGCCCGCTTACACCTCCTCCCTGCCCGCTGACACGGCGGCTGTGGATGCAGACCCGGAAACCCGGTCGCAGCCTCATGAAACAGCCGCCGATAGCATAACCACCGATCGGTCTGACCAGGAGTTCCGTACGGACACCGGGGAACAGCCCAGCCAGGGGATACTGGAAGACGAGGTCCGCGTGAAACGCGACCGGCTCCTCGGAACCATCGGCTTTACGCTTCCCACCCTGGAATCATCCAGGGCCGGATCGGAGTCCACCAGAACGCTGGACTCGCTGCTGGGAGGCCGGCATCAGCCATTCCGCAGCCTATTGGTCGAATTCTGGGAGTCGCCCCTGAATTTCACTGGCTATAAAATGGGCAAAAACAGCCTGATCCTTTACGGACTGGACCAGATTGAGTCTGTGAGCCTCCAGATGCATGAAGAAACCATATACCTGAAGTATTATGGAATTTATTTTCCGTTGGTACTGACTTCCGATTTCCTTCCCCTGACAGCGGTCGAAGATACCCTGCTGATCAACAAACTGGAGCAGCAATGGCCATAAGGTTCTACAAATACCACGGCAGCGGCAATGATTTCATACTGGTTGATGACCGCCGGAAGCTGTTGGAAACGGACGATCCTAAAACACAGTCCTTACTGGCTGCATGGTGTGATCGACATACCGGGATTGGCGCTGACGGACTTATATTAATCCGCGAGGCTGTGCAGGCTGATTTTGAGATGATGTTCTTCAATTCAGACGGACGGCCCGGCTCCATGTGCGGCAACGGAGGAAGGTGTGCGGTTGCATTTGCCCATCGCCTGGGCATTGTCAACAACGAAACAACTTTCCTCGCAACGGATGGCCTGCACCAGGCATACCTGACAGGAATGAAGGGGGACCGCCTGGCGGTCAGCCTGGGACTTAACAATACAGAAATGCCGGTGATACGGAAGGGACATTACTTTGTGCACACCGGTTCCCCCCATGTGGTGGTGTTCAGCCCCGGGGTGGCAGACCTGGATGTGGTAAGGGAGGGCCGCAATTTAAGGAACTCTCCGGTCTACGGTAAAGAAGGGGTAAATGTTAATTTTGCAGAAAAGCTACTGACCGGAGCATTGCTGGTGCGAACGTACGAGCGTGGAGTGGAAAATGAAACATTGTCCTGCGGCACCGGGGTAGCAGCTGTGGCCATTGCGGCATGGCAGCATTTCCCTGAGAACAGGTCCGACTCCCGGAAAAGCAAATTCGACTTCCAGGAAATATCCACCAGGGGCGGACGCCTGCTGGTGTCCTTTTCTCCTCCAGGTGATGGGGAACAGGCTTTTTCGGATATATTCCTGCACGGACCCGCAGAAATGGTTTTTTCGGGCAGAATACAACTTAAGGCAAGACAGCAAGGCAGATAATATTTACAGGCAGGAACTACCAGATATGGCATTTATGAAGGGAGAACATGCCGCTTTGCGGCCCCTGGAAATTTCAGATGTAGACGTATTGTGTCAGTGGGAGAACAATCCGGACAATTTGCTGATGGGCAATACCATGACTCCCTTCTCCCGTTTTTTCCTCGAGCAATATATACTGGGGGCACGCAACAACATCTACGAGGACCGGCAACTTCGGATGGTGATTGAAGATCCCGGCGGGCGGGTTGTCGGACTCCTGGACTTGTTCGACTTTGAGCCCCACCACAGGCGGGCGGCCGTTGGGATACTGATTGGAAATGGGTACCGTGGTAAGGGATATGCGTCCGAAGCCCTGGACCTGCTGATTGAATATGCGGGGGGGGTGTTGGGCCTGAAACAATTGTATGCCACGGCCGATACCGGCAATAATTCCAGCAAAACACTGTTTTTGAAAAAAGGCTTTGTGCATACAGGCACAAAAAAACAATGGAACCTGAGGGGAAGGCGCTGGGAGGATGAAGATCTTTTTCAGTTAATATTTACCCCCTGAATCGGTGAATCATTCCAAAGATTATGGCGGTCAGAAAGAAAATAACCAGAAGAAAAAAAATATTGGCTGTAGGACTGCTGCTGCTCTTCATGGCAGGGGCCATCGCGTCCTTTTTGGCCTACACCATCGTGTTCCAGCCGAACCTGGACCTGGAGGGCCGGAAA
>SLSG01000118.1 GCA_007130545.1 Bacteroidales bacterium
GGGCGATCTCGGGGAGCAGGTAGAGTACCTGCTGGCCTTTTTCAAGCGTTTCGCGGATGAGGCGGATGTACAACTCGGTCTTGCCGCTGGAAGTGACCCCGTGCAACAGGACCACTTTGTGCGATAAAAACCCCTGGCTGACCGCATCGTAGGCTTGTTGCTGGAATTCGTTGAACCGTATTTTGTCAGGGGCTGCGTCCAGATGGGTAAACCGGCTTTTTTGTTTCTGGCTAAGTTCGAAAATGCCCTTCTTAAGCAGGGCTTGAAAGGCCGCCTGGCCGCCTTCCACACTGTTCACCAGGGCAGGCTGTGTGACTTCTTTTTGAGCTGAACCCAAATGCCCGGACAGTTTCAGGTAAGACATCAGCAATTCAAGTTGCCGCGGCGCACGCTTTTCAAGCTGGTCGAACACCTCCCGCAGGTTGTCCCCGATCTCCAGGCCGGGCGCAAGCGACACGATGTTTTCCGTCTTCGGACGCCAGGGGTCCTCCAGGTCTTCCTTCAGCAGTATCAGGCCTTTCTCAAGCATGGTTTTGACCAGGGGAAGCACCCGGATTCCTCCGGCGACCACCGACGCCTCGCCCATGGTCAGCTGTTTCTTGTTGGCCAGGGCATCCAGCAGGGCGTGCTCGTTTTCGTTGAGGGCTTCTTCCACCGCACCGGCGTCCGGGTGCATGACGATGCGGGTCTCCCCGGCCAGTTTCATGGCCGGCGGCAGGGCGGCCTGCATCACCTCTCCCTCGCTGCACATATAATAGTCTGACAGCCACTCCCAGAAACGGAACTGCATGGGGGTGACCACCGGTGTTTTGTCGAGCAGCGAATCGATGTAACGCGCCTGGAAAGTTTTAGGGGGCTCGGTATGGATCTTTTTTACGAGTCCGGCATACACCTTATTGCGTCCGAATGGCACAACGGCACGCTGGCCCAGCTGTATCTCCCCGTCCAATGACCTGGGAACACGGTAGGTGAAGGTCCCCTTCATGGGAAGCGGCAATAAGATATCAGCAAAAAAAGTGGGCCGCTCCATACTTACTTAGTCACCCATTACTTAGTCACCCATGCAAATGCCGATGCCCCTGGCGGCCTGTACGAGGTCTGATTCCGGGTCTACATAATTGTAGTGGGCGATGGCTTCATGAAAGGGAACCGCCACGATGTTGGGATGGCGGTAGGCGACCATTTTGCCATACTCCTGCGAAAGGACCATCTCAAAGGCCTTGTAGCCAAACTGTGTGGCCAGCACACGGTCGTAGGCGATGGGCGTACCCCCGCGCTGCAAGTGTCCCAGCACGGTTTCCCGCATATCGGTCTCCAGTCCGGCTTCCTTCAGCTCATGGATCAGCTTGGAGGCCACGCCGCCCAGCCTGACGTTCTTATAGCCTACCTCGTTGCTTTCCTGGTACTGGGCTTCCCCGCCAACGGGTTTTGCCCCCTCGGCGATGACGATGATGGCATAGCCCCGGCCACGGTGAAAGCGGGAGTAGATCTTTTCCATGATTTTGCTGGTGTCGTATGGGATCTCAGGGATCAGGCATACATCGGCCCCGCCGGCCACGGCAGAGTGCAGCGCGATCCAGCCTGCGTCCCTTCCCATGACTTCCAGGACAAAGACCCGGTTGTGGCTGGCAGCCGTGGTCACCAGCTTGTCCACCGCCGTGGTGGCCTCCTGCACGGCCGTTTGGAATCCGAAGGTGAAGTCCGTCGCCGAAAGGTCGTTGTCGATGGTTTTGGGTACCCCGATGATATTCAACCCCTTTTCGAACAGTCTTTGAGAGATGGCCTGGGAGCCGTCTCCCCCGATGTTGACCACCGCTTCCACCCCCAGGTACTGCAGGCGGCGAAGCATCTCGTCAGAACGGTCGGCGCTGTCCCATTTACCCTCCGGGGTCTTGATGGGCCATGCGAACGGGCCGCCCTTGTTGGTGGTGCCGATGATGGTGCCGCCGCGGATATGGATCCCGGCCACCTCTTTTTCATTCAGCACCACGATTTCATTGGGCTCGTTCAACACACCGTCAAAGGCGTTTATGCTGCCCACCACCTCCCAGTCGCGTTCGCGGGAGGCTCGCAATACAATGGCCCGGATGACCGCATTCAGTCCCGGGCAATCACCACCACCGGTGGCTACCAATACTCTTTTTCTCATATAATGAATTTAAAGCTTTGTTGTCGGAAGTCAACAAAGATACGCATTAATGCGCGAACTTGAAAGTGCTTAGGGCAAGCGCGGGCGCTTCGGACGGGTGCTGGTCACATGTTCCTTGTGGGTGCCGGCAAACAATTCGTATACCACGAAAAGGCATTCCAGCGGACCGTTGAAGACTTTGTGCCTGGCCTTTGGCTTCAGTCCGACGTTCCTGACCCCATTCAGCTCCTGGCTGATGATCCCGGCATGGAACCCCTGGTAGTGCTGTTTGAAAGTGTCACCGATCCTTTTGTAGAATTCGGCCACATTGTCCTGACGTATCCGGTGCCCGTAAGGGGGGTTCATCACCAGCCACCCGCCTCCGGGGGGAGGGGTGAAGGCGAAGAAGTCGTTGCGCTGCACGGTGACGGGTCCGAGGAACCCTGCATTCATCACATTCTGCCTTGCCGTGTCCAGCCCCTTTACATTGACATCGCTGGCCAGGATACTCGCCTTGACGGGCTGTTGCTGCTGGCGCGCCTCTTCCAGCAATCTCGGGTGCAGATCCTGGTCAAAGTCCTTCCAGAAATGAAAGCCAAAGGTCTTCCGCATGGAGCCCGGTGCCATGTTTGCGGCCAGCATGGCAGCCTCAACTGCGATGGTCCCACTGCCACACATGGGGTCGATGAAATTGCTCCGCCGGTCCCAGCCCGAGAGCAGTACCAGTCCCGCCGACAGGGATTCGTTCAATGGGGCGGTCAGTCCGTCTCTCCGGTAGCCGCGCTTGAACAGGGGATCCCCGCTGCTGTCGAGCGATACCACACAATGGTCGTTGTTTACAAATACATGGATGCGCACCTCGGCGTCCCGGGTGTGCACGCTGGGCCGTACACCCGTTTTGTCCCGGAAGTGGTCCACGATGCCGTCCTTGGTAAGCTGGCCCAGAAACATTGTGTTTTGGAACAGCTCCGAACGGTGGGCCACCGGCACCACCGATATGACCCTTTCCGCACCGAAAAGCCGGTCCCACTCCACAACGCGCATCTGCTCGTAAAACTCCTCCTTGCCTGAAAAATGAAAGCTGTGCACCTCGCGAAGGATACTGAGGGCTGTGCGGGACCACAGGTTGGCCTTTACGATGGTCTCCTGGTTGCCTTGAAATCTGACTGCCCTGCGCATGGGGACGACCTCTGCGGCACCCAGCTCCGTGAGCTCCGATGCCAGCACGCCCTCCAGTCCGGAAAAACATTTGGCTGTCAACTGATATTCTGAACGCTCCAATGGGACCCCCTTTTTATTTACTGGATCTTACCCTCTATAATCACGGTTTCCACCTTGTTGCTCCCGTAGGCATAAGGCAAAAAGGAATAGGTGGGAACCCGCTTGGTAATGAATAAATTGGCCTTCTTGCCCACGGCAATGCTTCCAAGGCTTTCCTGCACCCCCATGGCATAGGCCCCGTTGATGGTGACGGCATTGATCACCTCTTCGGGAAGCATGCGCAGCAGAATGGAGCCCATCGACATGATGAGCTGCATATTCCCTGAAGGAGAGGATCCCGGGTTGTAGTCACTGGCCAGTGCCAGGGGCAGGCCCGCGTCGATCATCTTCCGTGCCGGGGGTTGCTCCATGCCCAAAAAGAACGCCGCCCCCGGCAACAGGGTTGGCATGGTGTGGCTGTCGAGCAGGGCCCGGATCTCCTCCTCTCCGGTAAATTCCAGGTGGTCGACCGACAATGCCCCGTATTTGACCCCCACCTGTATGCCGCCCGAAAAAGCGAGTTCGTTGGCGTGGATCTTGGGCTGGAGGCCATGCTTGACCCCTGCCATCAGGATCCGGTCGGTCTCTTCTTCGGTGAAGAACCCCTTGTCGCAGAACACATCGATAAAGTCTGCCAGTTCCTCTCCGGCTACCGCAGGGATCATCTCGTTGATGACCAGGTCCACATAGGCTCCCTGGTCCCGCTTGTATTCGGCAGGGATGGCGTGGGCGCCCAGGAAGGTGGCCTTGATTGTAATCGGACTGAATTCCTTGAGTCTGCGGACGACCCGCAGCATTTTCAGCTCGCTTTCGGTGGTGAGCCCGTAACCGCTTTTAATCTCGACCGCCCCGGTACCGAGCATCTTGATCTCCTCCAGGCGCACCATAGCCTGCTCGATCAGCTCACGCTCGCTGGCTTCCTGCAGGCGTTTGGCGGAATTCAAAATGCCGCCCCCGCGCCTGGCGATCTCCTCATAAGACAGTCCGCGGATCTTGTCGTTGTACTCAATCTCCCGGCTTCCGGCGTACACAATGTGGGTATGCGAATCACAAAAGCTTGGGAAGACCATCTTCCCGGTGGCATCGATTTCAATAACACCGGGATGGTTGGCCTTTTTGAGGAACTCTCCCTGGGCAAACTCCGCCATGGTGCCAAACCCGGTGATCTTCCCGTCTTCAATAAACAGAAAAGCGTTTTTTATCGTCGGAAGCATCGCCATATCCGCCCCTTTAACCATGGTACGCGGGGCTTTCTCAACCTGAATCAGTTCCTTGATGTTCCGGATAAAAATGGTCATGGGAAAATTACCTTTGACGGATCAGCAACCAGGCATCGTGGTATTCGGGGTAGTTGGTCCGAATCTGGTGCACGCGTACCCTGGCTTCGCTTTCACTGGTGTAGGAGTTGACGCATACCCGGTTCATCCCGGTTTCGGACTTCAGGATGATGGGTGTGAATCCCTGGTTGGTAAGGATGGTGCGGGCCCGGTTGGCATTTTCGATCATGCTGTAGCTTCCGACAATGACAAAAAACTCATGGCCGGTTTGTTCTTCGGGCCGCTCAAAGGTAAAACGCTCCGTGCGGGCCGGGATCTCGGCAATGACTTCCGGTTCCGGGCGGGGCTCTTCGACCACCTCCTGGACAGGCGGCGGGGGCTCGGCAACGGTCATGCGCTTGGACTTACAGGATGGCAGCACGAAAAAGGCGGCCAGCAGGACGATAAGGGCAATTCTCATGTGGGTCATAGAACAAGGGTTTTAGGTGATGATTCGGTTGATTGACAGACCCCAGTTCTGTCTGCCTCAAGGTAGACAAAATTAAGGGTTTTTTGTTCATAAGAACCATGGTGTCTGTGCCTTTATTGTGCATGGGGGAAAAATTCAGCCCCGGCGGGGTCCTTGGGACCCGCCGGGGCTGTTAAGTGAGTGGTATAAAACCTTTTAACAGGTGGTTGTCGCAATAATCAGGTGATCGTCTCGATTAGTAGGTGACCGTCACGATATTGGAAACCTTGGAGCCTCCGCTCTCTTTGACCTGGTAAGTGTGGGAGCCGCCGCCCCTTTCATTCGTGGCGTGGGTCCAGCTTCCCGAATTGTCGACCGTGCCAACCAGATTTCCATCCCTGTATACTTCTACCTTGGTAGTTGTTGCCCCGCTCCAGGTGAGGTCGGCATATTTGACGCCCCTGACTTTATAAGCGCTGACTGAGAGTGTGATGTCGTCACCGTCGGGAGGTGGCGGGGTTACGCTTACGGTCACGCTTCTAGTCTGGCTGTCGGTGGCCCCATCATTGTCGGTGACCGTGAGGGTCACGTTATAGGTCTCGGCGGCAGCATAAGTGCGGGAGGTGGTGACCCCGCTGCCGGTTGTGCCGTCCCCGAAGTTCCAGGCGTAGCTGACGATTGTTCCGTCCTCATCTTTGGACGCGTTGGCATCAAAGCTGGCCGTCAGTTCGTTCGTGGTGAAGGAAAAGCTGGCAACGGGGGGCTGGTTTTCAGGATCCGGATCGGGGTCAGGCGTTGTACCGCCATCCCCAAAGCCCAGGGTGTAAAGCAAATGATTGTTGGTGGTTCGGGAATTGGTCACGATACCCTTGGTGCTGTTGTCGGTAATGGCATCGTACACCTGCTGCGGGGTGGCCGTGGGATTGTATTGCAGGTACAGGGCTGCCCCGCCGGCCACATGGGGGGAGGCCATGCTGGTGCCGCTGATGGTGCTGGTGGCGGTATTGCTGGTGTACCAGGCCGAGGTGATGCTGGAGCCGGGCGCAAAGAGATCTACGCAGTTGCCGTAGTTGGAATAGGAAGCCTTGGCATCTGTGGTGACGGTGGCACCCACCGTAAAGGCATTGGGGGCACGGGCCGGGGAGTATTTGCAGGCATCGTCCTGCCGGCCGACGAAATTGCCATTGCCGGCAGCCACAATGACCGGAACCCCGGCATTGTACATGCGCTGTACGGCATCGTCGATGGCCGTGCTTCCTCCGCCGCCCAGGGACATGTTCGCCACGGCCGGCTTAATATGGTTTGCAACCACCC
>SLSG01000312.1 GCA_007130545.1 Bacteroidales bacterium
ATGCTTCCCGGTACGTCCGGGGTTTCTGACAGCCAGAATTGTCCGTGCCCAAGCAGCTCAAAACGGTCGCTGCGAAAGAATATAGGGGAATATTCACCTCCTTGCCCGCCATCATCCCTGCCGGTACCGATATACTGGTAGCCGGGCATGATCCTTAGCATGTCCGCGTTCTGGTGGTGCAGGCTTTCCTGTACCCCGACGATATCGGGTGCCACTTCGGCCATATAGGCCTCCACCAGAGGGATGCGGTGGTCCCAGGCGTTGATGCCGTCGCCGGGATTGTCAAAGCGCACATTGAAGGTCATCACCTTCAGTTCAAAATCCAGTGGAGACTCTTGGGCCGGCAGGTGAATAACAGCAAGAAAACACATGGCAAGAAATAAGATCGTTGTTTTCATCTTTCATTTTGATTTGGGTGGGTATTTCAAAATTCGGCAATTTTTCCCGGAACCCGGCTAACCATCCGACAAAAAAAAATCGTAATATTGTGATAGACTTAGATACCGCGAATTATGGGAAAAGCCATCGTTAAATGCATCATTGAGACCTATGCGCGTGACCAGTACGTGGTGGAGGTTCCCTGTGAACCGGATGATGTGGATGAGATCATTATAGACAGAGCCTGGAAGAAGCTAAAGGAGGACGAGGCAGCACTGCCTTACGGGAACCGCACTGCGGAGATCCTGAAACGCATTGAATAAAACCGGACAGGCTTACCGCCCCTTTGGTTCCCTGACGGTAACGGCTCAATCCTGACCAGGCCCGGGCTGGTCGTCGTCTGGTGTGAGTTGCATTCTGACTGGCAGTCCCTTTCCGGGTCCCACGATAAAATTGTCTACCTGCAGCCGCAGTTCAATCGACTCACGGGCCGATGGATCGGCCATGTAAACGTTTATATTGCGGTACCCCATTGCCGGCACAGTCACCTGCCGGAAGAACTCCAGACCTGCTTCATTGCCCGCTGCCTTCGACAGTTCCAGCGGAATGTCCGTGGGGTTGTATAGCGTAACTCCGAATCTGTTTGCATGCCGTGTCACCGACTCCACCACCAGCGATTCCCGGAATAGCGCGTCAAGCAACTCCTGCGGTCCGGCAATATTGTCCTTGAAATATACGGCCGTGCGGCGCTCGTCCAGTGCTTCACGGATGCCTTCGGCACTGCGTTCACGGGCGAAAACCAGGGTCATGCTGCGACGCTGCCCCCCGCCAAGGTCATAATCCATGCTGCTGGGATTGTGCAGGTCAGATGATCCAATCATGCTTAGTCCATGCTCCAGGCACCATTGGATGGCCTCGGGTGCATAAATCCAGCCGTTGGCCACCTCGATGCCGTGCAGCATTCCATTCTCCAGCAGCCAGGTGTGCTCTTCCCACCAAAGGGTGGTGTCAGGTTGCTGCCGGTCCCATCCCGGATGGTTCCAGAAAATAAACGCGCCCTGGTCCCGTGCTTCACGCAGGGCATCTCTCCAGTCTTCCTGCTCCAAAGCATTGGCATCCGACAAAAACAGGGCATTGAAATGGCCCGGGGGCATGGCGCGTGTGACCTCACTGCCATGAATCAGGATGATTCCCATTTGGTCGGCGACCGGACGCGCAATGTCGTAAGCCCGGTTGTGGTCACCGGGTACGTCCTGTAAAAATGGCCGGTATTCAATGTGCTCGGTAATGGCAATGGCATCCAGCCCTTCCCGCCAGGCTTCGTGGACCCTGACGGTCGGCCACACGAGTCCGTCAGAGAATACGGTATGCAAATGGGGATCCATTTTAAGGGTCTGGAAACCGGGAATGTCGGGGACCCTGAATTCATCCCTTACCTGGGCTGTGAGCGGGATTGAAGTCAGCACAATAAGAATGAGAACTGCGGGAATGGCTCTTTTCATGGTTTGTGGGTTTAATGAAGGAACGCTAAAGAATCCAGGGGTAAAAATAAAGAATTAGAGTGAGTCTAAGGTTATTTCTGTTTTAAACATGAAATGTTAAATTAATTAAATTAACTTACGAAAAACGTTTTATGTTATAAAAATCGTAATTTTGAAAAAAAATGGTAAGTTATGAATACCCATCGTATGAATCCGAAGCATCAATCCATCCTGGATGCGGCCAGGGGCCTTTTCTGGAAACATGGTTTCAGGAGGGTTAGCGTGGAAGAAATTTGCCGGGAGGCCGGCGTGAGCAAAATGACGTTTTACCGCCATTTTGGCAATAAGATCGAACTGGCCAAGGAAGTGTACCACAGGGAGGCCGTGGAAGGGGTTGAGCAGTTCCGGCAGATTATGTCTGACGAAACCACGACCACACGCCAGAAAATGGAAGCCATGCTGAGGATGAAAATGGAAGGCACCAATGAGATCAGCAAGGAATTCCTGAATGACTTTTACCAATCGCCCGAACTCGGATTGTCGGCTTATGTGGAGGAAATATCCACACAGATCTGGAATGAGATCGTTGCGGATTTCAGGACGGCCCAGGAGAAGGGATGGCTGCGGGATGATTTCAAACCGGAAGCTTTTCTGCTGATGTCTTACAAACTGCTGGAACTGATCACCGATGATCGGATGCAGCAGATGTATGACAGTCCGCAGGACCTGGTCATGGAGCTTTCCAGGCTCTTTACCTATGGGATAGTTCCCTATGAAAAATAAACCATCCGATGAGAATTATATTATCCGAATGAGAAATAAACCATCCGACAGGAATTGAAAACCCGGGTACTCATATGGTGTCTGATCTGCTTTGGGGCAAGCGGGAGCTCAAGCCTTTATGCGCAGGCCTTTTCCTTTCGGGGACAGGCGGCAGCGTGGGCAAATGTGAACCCGGGCAATGACCTTCCTCTATGGATGGGCGGCAGGTATATCCCACAGGCGAATCTGGACCTGGACCTTGGTGAGGGACGTATTACAGGATTTGAGGCTTCGGCAAATATCAGCGGCAGCGCAGCCATGACCCTGTTTGACAGTTTGAATACAGAAGGGCAGTTGAAGGCCTACCGCGCCTGGGCAAGGTATGCCACCAACCAGCTTGAGTTTAGAGTCGGACTGCAGAAGATTAATTTCGGATCGGCCTCCCTGCTGCGCCCCTTGATGTGGTTTGACCAGGTCGATCCCCGTGACCCCCTGCAATTGACCGATGGTGTATGGGGAATGCTGGGGCGCTATTATTTCCTGAACAATGCAAATATCTGGTTGTGGGGCCTTTACGGGAACATCGGACCCAAAACCTGGGAAACGGGTCCGACTACCGAAAAAAAACCGGAATACGGCGGCAGGCTTCAGCTTCCACTGAGCCGGGGGGAAATGGCTTTTTCCTTTCACCACCGCAAGGCCGACCAGCATTTTTGGGGCCTTTGTCCGCCCTCTGAGCCCTGTATCGGACTCCCCGCCTTTATAACCAATATTCCTGAAAACCGTTATGGCTTTGATGTTAAGATGGATGTGGTAGTCGGACTTTGGCTGGAGGCTTCCTGGATCAACAAGCGCCAGGCTGCGGGCATGTTTACCAACCAGCAGATGGCGGTTCTGGGGGCTGATTATACTCTTGGCATTGGCAATGGCCTGCATCTGCTGGCCGAACAACTGGTTTTATCGCTCGACCGCGAAGCTTTTGCCTTTGAAAATACAAACCACATCACCGCTGGTTCTGTTTCCTATCCCCTCGGATTGTTTGACAATATAAGCGGGATGTTCTTTTATGACTGGACCGGCAAGCATCTTTACAGCTTTGCGCACTGGCAAAGGCAGTTTAACCGCATGAGCCTTTTCCTGATGGCTTTCTGGAATCCGGAGGTTTTCCAGTTGCCCCAGCAGACGGAACAATCCGGGCTGTTTGCGGGCAGGGGCTTCCAGGTCATGCTGGTCTATAACCACTGAATATGATCACTAAACGAATGGATATGCACATCATCCGGATAAAAAACCTTACCAAGCGCTTCCCAATGGGCAAGGGAGCGTTTACGGCGCTCAGGAACGTCAGCCTGAATTTCGCTGAAGGGGAGTTTGCGGGACTAATCGGACCCAGCGGTTCTGGCAAGACCACGCTGCTGAACATCATCGGCTCGCTGGATGCCCCCTCTGACGGCAGCGTGGAGGTGCTGGGACAATCCATAGGTGCCCTCAATGCAAAGGAGGCGGCCAGGCTGCGGAAAGAAAACATGGGCTTTATCTTCCAGAGCTACAACCTGCTGCAGGTGCATACGGTATACGAGAACGTGGAGTTCCCCCTGTTGCTGCTTAAATTCGGGGCAGACAAGCGAAGGAAGATGGTGTTGGACGCGCTTGAGTGGGTCGGACTGACGGATAAGGAGAAGTCCAAGCCGCCCCAGCTTTCGGGCGGGGAATGCCAGCGCGTGGCCATCGCGAGGGCCATGGTCAAGCGGCCCGCCATGGTCCTGGCTGATGAGCCCACAGCCAACCTGGACGCGGCCAACTCTCACAACATCCTGAAAACCATGGAGAAACTCAATAGGGAGCTGAAGACGACCTTTGTCTTCGCCACCCATGACGACAAGGTGATCAACTACCTGCAACGTAAGATATTCCTGCTCGACGGCAGGGTAGACAAAGACGAAACAATCAGACCCACAACAACCGGTGACCATGTGGCTCGCAATTAAACTGGCATATCGCAACCTGATCGGCGCAGGACTCAGAACCTGGCTGAATGTGCTTGTCCTGTCGTTTTCCTTTGTGGTGATCATCTGGCTAAAGGGTGTGATGACCGGCTGGGACCACCAGGCCAAAACGGATATGACCAATTACGAGATTGGTGGCGGACAATACTGGCATGAAGCCTACGATCCCTTTGATCCGCTTTCCCTCTATGACAGCCATGCCCCAATTCCCGAAGCCGTCAGGGCGGAGGTACAGGCAGGCGATATGGAACCCATGCTCTTTCTGCAGGGACACATTTTTCCTCAGGGTCGGATGATGCCGGCAATTATCAAGGGCATCAAGCCGGATCAATCCATATTCAAACTTCCGGCTGCCAGCCTGGATACGGTGACGGATGCCATCCCCGCCTTTATCGGTGCCATGATGGCCACCAGCAGCCGCCTGGAGGTGGGGGACCGGACCACCATCCGGTGGCGGGACGCCAATGGCACATTCGATGCGGCAGAGATCCTCATCACGGCCATATTCCACTCAAACGTGCCATCGGCCGAGGCGGCCCAGGTGTATATCCCGCTGGAAAAGCTCTGGGATATCTCCCTGCTGGAGGGGGAGGCCACCGTGCTGACCTTCCGGGACAGTGAGGCAGAAAGGGCAGAACTTTCGGGCTGGGTGTTGAAACCCAAGAAGCTGCTTACCAAGTCGGTCGACGATATGATCAAAACAAAGAACGCGGGTCAGTCGGTGCTATACGGCATACTGCTGCTGCTGGCCATGCTCGCGATCTTTGACACCCAGGTGCTGTCCATTTTCCGTCGCCAAAAAGAGATCGGCACCTATATCGCATTGGGATATACGCGAAAGGAGGTGGTCGGATTGTTCACTGTGGAGGGGACCATGCATGCCGTACTCGCAGCGGTTGTTTCTGCGGCATACGGCCTGCCTTTCCTGGCCTGGCAGGCCAGGGTCGGGTGGACCATGCCGATAGACGCCAGCCAGTTTGGCATGGCCATGGCACAGACACTCTACCCCGTGTATAGTGTCGGATTGGTCATCAGTACCGTGCTGATTCTGACGGTGACCACGGCCATTGTCAGCTATGTGCCTTCAAGGAAAATTGCGAAAATGAGTCCAACAGAAGCATTGAGGGGGAAACTGCAATGATACGGTTCTTAATCAAAGGATTGATGCGGGACAAAAGCCGCAGCCGGCTGCCAGTGATCGTGGTGTCGATCGGGGTGATGCTGACCGTATTCATGCACGCCTACATTAACGGCTTCATGGGAGACACCATTGAAATGAATGCCAGATTTGCCTACGGACATGTGAAGGTGATGACCCGCGCCTACGCGGAAGAGATGGACCAGCGGCCGAACGACCTGGCCCTGATCGGGGTGGAGGACCTGAAAAAGGAGCTGGCAGAAAGGTTTCCTGGCATGGATTGGGCGGCGAGGATACAGTTTGGCGGACTGATTGATGTGCCCGATGAATACGGGGAGACCAGGTCGCAGGGTACTGCCATGGGAATCGGACTGGATCTGCTTTCAGGCAATTCAAAGGAGGTGGATCGACTGGGCATCGGCCGGTCGCTGGTGCGTGGCAGCCTTCCGGACCGGCCGGGACAGGTCCTGCTCAGCGAAAGCTTTTCCAGGAAGCTGGACATCGAACCCGGAGATGACATCACCCTGATCAGTTCCTGCATGAACGGCAGCATGGTCATGGCGAATTTCACGGTTTCCGGAACATTGTCATTCGGGGTAGAGGTGATGGACCGCGGAA
>SLSG01000168.1 GCA_007130545.1 Bacteroidales bacterium
AGTGTTCATCGGTCTTTCCATTGGCTGCCCTGCTTTTCCTTGAGAGGTACGATGCCAGCCGGATTCCCGTACCCGGGTGGATAAACGAGAACAGGCGCTGGCAAAGCCGGCAGGTAAATATGGCCTTCAGGACCTTGTACCCGGTATCCCCCGGTCCGAGTCCGTCTCCATGCCCAATATAAAAACGCTTTCCATCAAAGACCCTTTCGATGGGACGGCGATGCACGGTAAGTCCGACTTCCTTCTCCAGGTAGTCAAACGCCCAGAGGTCGTGATTGCCTGTAAAAAAATGCAGTTTTACACCCCGGTCGGCCAGCTCGGCGAGTTTCCCCAGCAGCCTTACAAAGCCTTTGGGAACCACGGTCTGATACTCAAACCAGAAATCAAAGACATCCCCCAGCAGGAAAATCTCATCGGCGTTTGAGGCGACCGTATCCAGCCAACGTACCAGCAGCTTTTCCCTTATCAGGCTACTTGCAGGATCCGGCACCCCCAGGTGGCTGTCAGATACAAAATAAATTTTTCCAGATACAGCGGCCATTACGGGAAGTGGTGAATTTCAAGCAAAAGACAAACCTACATGTTTTTTCTGCAATCCCCAAACAAAAAATCGGGATCGGGGAGTTCGCCAAAAGTTGTATATTTACCTGTCGGATGGGGCCTGAAACAAAATCAAAATATTAATCCACCTAAACAATCAACCCAATTAGAGATGAAGCACCTGATCGAAGCACTGAAGGCATTGAAGGGAAAAGAAATAGAGCCCAACCTGGTAAGGCAGGCCCTGGAGTCGGTCGACCTGAAGAATCTTTCCGTAAAAGAAGAATTAAAAGACCTCAAAGCCGATGAGTTCAACCGCCGGATGGTCATTGAAGACCCGCTCCAGGTTTTTTTGATGACCTGGCCCCCCCAGTTTTTCTATCCGATCCACCAGCACAACAACTTCTGGGGCTTTGTGATCCCGGTGCAGGGCTTTCTTTCAGAGACCATTTACGGGCATGCAGCCAACAAGCGCAAAGTATTTATCCATCCGACGAAAACCTTTAAAAAAGGCGAGCTGATTTATGAGCCCCTGAATGTGATACACAAATTACAGAACGCCTCCCCGATTGAATCCATGGTTACGCTTCACGTGTATTACCCGCCCGTTTACGACTTCAAGGGCACCATGATCTTCGACGCCAAAAACCGGCGCCTTGCTGTGCTGAACGAAAAGGCCAAAGACCTTAGCTGGGATCTGCCGGAAGACAATTTTGAACTTGTTGAGGAAGAAGCCTACGACCTGGAGAAACTCTGGTAGAAGCCGGGCCCCTTAACGTGTTATAATGGTGCGGAGTTGCGTTCACGCGTTACAATGCAGGTGTTGCGTTCACGCGTTACAGTGTAGGTGTTGCGCCAAACATCCGTGATAGCTTTGACTCCAGACGCCGGGGGCTCAGTCCTTTGGCAACGATGTTCATATCGCGGTCTATCAAGACCGAGTAAGGGATGGCTTCCACATTGTAAAGCGCCACCACCGGCGAGCTCCAGAACCTGAGGTCGCTGACCTGCGGCCATGTGATTCCGTCCTCTTCTACTCCCAATACCCACTGGCTCAAGGTCCTGTCAAGGGAGACCGCATAGATCTCGAAGCCTTTGTCGTGGTATTTCTCATAGATCTTTTTCAACTCCTGGTTGGATCTGCGGCATGGAGGACACCAGGCAGCCCAGAAATCCAACAGCACCACCTGCCCTTTCAGTGAAGAGAGGGCGATCGGGTTGCCGTCGGGGTCGGGCAGCACGATGTCCGGAGCCGGCGATCCGGGTGCAAGGTGTTCTTCTGCCAGCTGGCGCTGGCTTTCCTGCCTTTTGTGTTCGCTCACCCTTCTTTTTAGGTCGATCACATGCTTGTTTTCAGGATATGCGGCTGAGAGACTCTGGCTCAGGTTGTCAAAATATTCAAAGTGCTCATGCTCCCTTAGCACCAGTTTGTTCCCAAAGTTCTGATAAAGGGCAAGGATGGAGGCCAGTGAGCCTGAATTTTCTTCAATGAAAGCCTTTATAAAAGCCTGGTGTTGCTCAAACAAATCTTCGTAGGCTTGCAACAACTCCTTTCTTTTTTCTTGAAAATCAGGTTCATACCTGCTCTTCCGAAACACCCTGTTCAGGGAATCCACCTTGCCGTAGTCTGCCCATTGGCGCTTGTTCATCATGGAGATCAGCTCAGAACCGGGAGATCCACTTACTTCAAAAGTCTGTCCCAGTCGCTCGGAATCACCAGAAAACACCAGGTTCTCGCCCGGCTCCAGCAGCAGGGTCACAAAATTCTTCTCGTCCACCCGCAGGATAAAAAAACCGGCTTCGTCAATGGCCTTGCGGTAATCCACCTGGCCTTCCGCATCCACCCACAGGGTGTCGACAGGAATCAGGTCGGACGTGGTCAACTCCTCCAATGTCAAAAACCGCTCTGATGTGTTCTCAAGGGTTCCCAGCAAGACGACCTCCTTTTTTGTCCTTTGCTGCCCAAGGCAAGATACCAGGGCAATAAAAACAAAGACCAGAATCAGGTTTTTTCTCATCAGCAATCAAGCATTTTATTCGCAAATCAAAGATAATCTATTTGTTAGCTGGCAAAATCCTTTTAAGATTTTTTAACCTGGCCAGGTCCCCGCGCGCGGATTTCACTATTTTGCCGTTTTTCCCCAGAAAAAAAAGCCAAGGACTATAAATGCAGAAGACAAGACAGTGCTGAGCAGGATGCGGGACAGGGTTTGCCCGAACTCGGTAAAACGGAAGATTTCGAGGAAGAACAACGGGATATGGTGGAGCATTACCATCAGCAAGACATAGGTTGTCACCCAGGTCAGTCCCTGCGTGGCAATGCCCGGCATCGTTCCCGGCTCAAAGTCAGATTTGACTGAGATCAGGCGGATCACAGCCGGGCGGCAGAAAGCCATGAACACTGTGGCTGCCGCATGCATGCCCAGGGAATCCTGAAATACATCGATGGTCAATCCGACAAAAAAAGCCGAGAAGAGCAGCGTCCAGCCTGATACATCGATTGGCAAAAGCAGGATAAACAAAAGATAAACATAGGGGTTGGCATAGCCCCCAAAGCGCATGCTGTTGAATACAAGCACCTGTATAAGCAACAGCAGCAGGAACAAGAACAAATACCTCAGTATCCCCTGTATATCCATATCTATAATTTCACTCCTAAGGCGCATTCAGGCTTTCGAGCAGATCCTGTTCATCACCCATCATGTCTGTCACCACGTAAACATATCCCAGTTTGTTGAAATCCATTGCCAGGTCGATGCCGGCACTGAAAAAGTTTTCTCCCCTCCTGATTTCGAAGTCAGATACCGTCCCGATGAACACATCCTTCGGAAACATCCTTGAAAACCCGCTGGTCACTATGGTATCGCCCCTTGCCAGTTCCACATGTGAAGGGATGAAGGTCATCGTGGCCTGGCGGTAGTCCCTTCCTTCCCAGACCAATGTCCCGATGTATTCCTGCCTTTTCAACCGGACACTGATCTGCATGTCCTGGTGCAGCAGGGAAATGACCGTCGAGAAATTTTCCGATACGTTCTTGACGATGCCCGCCACCCCGTTCATCGTAATCACGCCCATGTCCTGTTCGACCCCGTGTTTTCTCCCCTTGTCGAGGGTCATGAAATTGTTCCTGCGCTGCACGGAATTGTTAATGACCTGTGCACTGATGTAACGGTACCTTTGTGTATGGGTAGTATCAGTAAATTCCAGTGTCTGGTCGTCGCGGAGCAGGAAAGCGGATGCTTCCTTTTCCAGCAGGCGGGCGTTCTCTGCGGCCAGGTCGCGGTTGACCCGGACAAGTGAAAGGTACTGGCTTACAGAGTTTACGCCATCATAAAACCTTCCAGCTATGGCGTTGCCGGAATGCAGAAAAAAACTGCGCTGGTGGTGGTGGTGCTGGATTATCAACAATATGGCCAGCGTTTCCAACGCAATGAAGACAAAAAAGAAGTAATTCTTGGCTATGAAGTTGAACAGGTTTCGCATGGTCAGGCTTCCGGCCGGGTGCTTTATTTGATCAGGAACGGGAATTTGTCAAAATTCTTCAGCGCAATGCCGGTTCCCCGGGCTACCGCCCGCAGCGGGTCTTCCGCCACATGCACCGGCAAACGGGTTTTCACTGCAATACGTTTTGAGAACCCCCTTAGCAGGGAACCCCCTCCAGCCATATAGATTCCGGTGCGATAGATGTCAGCCGCCAGCTCAGGGGGTGTCATCTCCAGGGTATTCATCACGGCCGCCTCAATCTTGGAGATGGACTTATCCAGCGCGTGGGCCACCTCGCTGTAACCTATCTTGATCTCCCTTGGAATCCCGGTCATCATGTCCCGGCCATGCACGGCTATATCGGGTGGGGGGTTTTCCAGTTCTGACAGGGCCGATCCGACTTCGATCTTGATTTTTTCGGCTGTACGCTCCCCAATCAGGATATTGTGTTGCTTGCGCATGAACTCCATGATGTCGGCCGTGAAATCATCGCCCGCGATGCGGATGGATTTATTACAGACGATGCCGCCCAGGGCAATCACAGCAATTTCACTGGTGCCACCGCCCACATCGATAACGATGTTTCCGACCGGTTCAAGCACATCTATGCCAATGCCTATGGCTGCCGCCATGGGCTCGTGGATGAGGCGTACCTCCTTGGCCCCGGCCTGTTCGCAACTGTCGCGCACGGCCCGCTCTTCCACTTCGGTAATGCCGGAGGGGATGCAGATCACCATCTTCAGGGAGGGAGGGAACAGGGGCTTTTTATTATCGGTCATTTTTATCATGGCCCGGATCATGGCCTCGGCGGCCTGAAAATCCGCAATCACCCCGTCGCGCAAGGGCCGAAGGGTACGGATATTCTCATGGGTTTTTCCATGCATCATCATGGCCTGTTTGCCCACGGCGATAATTTTGTTGGATACACGGTCGATGGCCACGATCGAGGGTTCCTCGACCACCACCTTGTCGTTGTGGATGATAATGGTATTGGCCGTGCCCAGGTCAATGGCAATTTCCTTGGTTAAAAACGAGAATAAACCCATCAGGTGATATGTATTTTATTTATGAATGCACCAAAGTTTTAATGCTTGAAATGCCGCTTGCCGGTGAAGGCCATGGAAATTCCAGCCCGGTCGCAATAGTCGACCGACTCCTGGTCCCTCACCGACCCGCCGGGCTGTATCACTGCCGTAATCCCCGCCCTGTGGGCGATCTCCACACAGTCAGGAAACGGAAAAAACGCATCAGAAGCCATCACCGCGCCGTTCAGCGAATGCCCGAACGCCTTTGCCTTTGCGATGGCATGGTTCAGCGCATCCACCCTGGAGGTCTGCCCCATGCCGGTCCCCACCAGCCGTTGATCCTTCACCAGCGCGATCGCATTGGATTTCAGGTGACGAACAATCCAGTTGGCCAGGAGCAAATCCTGCTCCTCCCCTTTTCCCGGGTTTTTTATCGTCGGATGGGTCCAGCCATCCGGCATCACCTCTGCGGCATCGGCCGTTTGCCAGAGCACCCCGTTCAATAAGGAACGGAAGGCCGAGGCAGGAAGCCGGGTGTCCTTTCTTTTCAGGAGGATGCGGTTCTTCTTCCGTGTCAGAATGTTGAGCGCTTCATCATCGAATCCGGGAGCGATCAGCACTTCAAAGAACAGTTTATTAATAGCATACGCAACCGCCCCGGTAATGTTGCGGTTGGTGATCAGAATCCCGCCGAAGGCCGACACAGGATCACCCGACAGGGCGTCCTCCCAGGCCTGCAGCAGATTATCCCTCACAGCCATGCCGCACACATTGGTATGCTTGATGATGGCGAAGCAATGGCCGCTGCGTTCCTGCATGACCTGCAATGCCGCGTCCACATCCAGCAGGTTGTTGTATGACAGGGCTTTTCCGCCAAGCTGTTCAAACATTGCGTGGAGGTCCCCGAAAAACCTGCCCTGCTGGTGGGGATTCTCCCCGTACCTCAGGGGCACGGACCGGCGAATGCTGTGCTTAAAGGATGCCGGTTGTGTCACGGCTTGCTGCTCGTGTTGTGCCCCGGCTTGTTGTGCCCCGGCCGCCTGCCTCCCGGCCAGGTACGAATAAATGGCCGTGTCGTAATGAGAGGAAACGTCAAAAGCTGCAGATGCAAAGCTTTCCCTATCGGCCAGGCTGGTCTTTCCCCCGCTCTGTTCGATCAGGTTGGCAGCCGCATCAAAGTATTCCGGGTCCGGCACCACCAACACATCCCGGTGGTTTTTCGCAGCCGCCCTGATCAGCGAGA
>SLSG01000228.1 GCA_007130545.1 Bacteroidales bacterium
ATGCCCTTGAGGGCCAGCGTTTGGCTATTGACATGAATCCAGACCTTGTCATTTCTGATGTAATGATGCCGTTCATGGATGGTTTTGAATTTTGCGAGAAACTGAAGACAGATGAAAGGACAAGCCACATACCTGTTATTTTGCTTACAGCCCGGGCCGAGGACCCTGACAGGATGCGCGGCCTTGAAACCGGAGCTGATGATTACCTTACCAAACCCTTTAACCCCAGGGAACTTCTGATCAGGGCCACCAACCTGATGGAAAACCGGCGCCTGATGCGCGAAAAATTCAGCACAAACGCCATTATCAAGCCGGGCGAAATATCAGTAACCCCGCGCGACAGGGCATTTATGGAAAAGCTTGTGGGCATTATGGAGAAAAACATGGACAACGAAAAGTTTTCGGTTGAAAACCTGGCCAGTGAAGCCGGAGTGAGCCAATCTCAGCTCCACCGTAAGCTAAAAGCACTGATCAATCAGACTGCCAATCACTTTATCCGCTCGGTAAGAATGCATCGCGCCAAGGAACTGCTTGAAAAGGATGCCGGCAATATTGCAGAGATTGCATATATGGTTGGTTACGATGATCCGGGCTATTTCACCAAATCATTCAAAGCCTTTTTCGGAATATTGCCTTCTGAAATCAGAAAAACCTGACAAGTGGTTTGGCAAACAAGGAAGAATTTTGCAAAAAATGGGAAAAATCTGTCATTAAAATTTTTCCCATCATTTGGCGAACGCCTCCTCGCTTCCAGGCTTTAAAATGCCGTAAGTTTGCATCAAACAAAGAAGAGTTTAATTAAATCAAATCAAAAATGAAAAAAGTAATCCTGATTGTCTTGATGCCATTCTGGCTGGCAATCAACCCCGGCATTGCCCAAGACCGGGAGCATAATACAATTCCTTTAATAGGGGCAGCCGCACCCTCCTTCACCGCGGAATCCACCAACGGCACCATTCATTTCCCATCCGACTTCGGCAGAAATTGGAAGATCCTTTTCTCCCATCCCCGCGATTTCACCCCGGTATGTTCCACGGAAATCCTCGAGCTGGCCTATGCCGAAAAGGAATTTGAAAGACTGGGGGCCAAGCTAATCGTTTTATCTGCCGACGAACTGGATACCCACTTCAGCTGGAAAGCGGCCCTGGAGCAGGTCAACTACCAGGGACGGGGCCTGGTTAAGATCGCCTTCCCGCTGGTCGAGGATAAGTCTTATGTGGTCTCTGAACTTTACGGCATGACCCATCCGGAGGCAAAAAGGGGGGCCAACATCCGCGGAGTATATTTTATCGACCGCGACGATCGTGTGCGGGCCATCAACTTTTATCCTTCAGAAGTCGGCAGGAACACCCAGGAATTGCTGCGCACCCTGGTCGCCCTTCAGAAAACCGACGACAACTACAGCGTGGTGACCCCTGCAAACTGGATGCCCGGAGAGCCGGTAATGGTCGCTCATCCGAACATACTAATGGAAGAGAACATGCAGCAGCCCAACTCCATCTACTTCCGATACACCTGGTTCATGACCTTTTGGACCAATGCCAATGATTAGCAGGACTTAAGGCACATGAATGCAGCTCCAGCACCATGTTAATGCAGCTCCAGCACCATGGAGGTGTTCGCGGGAACGGACCAGGTGCCAAACCCGTTGAATGAGCGGCCGCCAAGGATGTCGGTTGCTCCCGCGTGGCCCTTCCAGCCTTCGCGGAATCGGGCCATGTCCACATGCATTTCCCGGTCATTGTTGTTCAGCACAACCATCACCACTTGTTGTGCATCATACCTGAAGTACACATAGATGTTGTCTTCCGGGACAAATTGCATCAGCCACCCATAATGAAGGGCAGGATTCGCCCGGCGGAATGCCAGCAGCCTGCCGATGTGGTCAGTAACCTGGTTCTGTTCTGTGGTCCGACCCTCCCTGGTAAAGGCATTGACGGGGTCTCCGGGCCAGCCTCCGGGGAAGTTGGTACGCATCTGGCCATGGCCATCATGCTCGAAAGCCGACTCCAGCAATTCGGTCCCCGCGTAGACCTGTGGAATGCCCCGCGTCGTAAAGATCAGGGTCAGGGCCATCTTCAGTTTGTCGATGTCCTCCCCCACCCGGGTAAAAAAGCGGTCGGTGTCGTGGTTGTCCCCAAAAACCACCAGGTTGTAAGGATTGGGATAGAGAAAGTCCTGTGCCAAAGAGTTGTAGACACGCATCATGCCGCTGTCCCATCCATGTCTTTCCCTGAATGCCATCCCGACGGCATCATACAAGGAGAAATCAAACACGGAAGGGATATGGGAATCATAACCATCGTGGTTCATCTTGCCTCCCTGAAAATAGCTGCTCATCGCAGGGATTCCGATCCAGGCCTCCCCTACAATCATAAAATTAGGATATTCCGCCATCACGTACTTGCCCCAGTCAGCCATAAAAACACGGTCGGCATAGGGCTGGGTGTCCATTCGAATGCCCTGTAGTCCGGCGTATTCGATCCACCATACACTATTCTGTATCAGGTAGGTGGCCAGCAGCCGGTTGCGCTGGTTCAGATCCGGCATATTGGTGTCAAACCAGGCATTCACCATGCGGTTGTAATCCGAAGCCGCGGCATGCGGGTCTACCAGGGTCATCATCCGGTAGGTGGTCCTGGTGAATGCATCCCACTGGTTAATCCAGTCGGGGGTGGGCAGGTCCTCCATCCACCAGTGATGGTGGCCGCAATGGTTAAAAATCATGTCCTTGATGATCTTAATCCCTTTTTCACCGGCCTCCCTGACCAGCCGCAGGTATTCCTCATTGCCTCCGAAGCGGGCATCCACCTTATAAAAATCAGTGGTTGCATACCCATGGTAGGAGTACCTTGGCTGGTTATTTTCCAGCAGGGGGTTAATCCATAAGGCTGTAAAGCCCATTCCGGCGATATGGTCCAGGTTTTGAATAATCCCCTGTATGTCGCCCCCGTGACGGGCATTCGGGTTGTTTCTGTCGGATGGTTCCAGCATCCCCGGAAGGTCATCATTGGAAGGGTCGCCATTGGCAAAACGGTCAGGCATCAACAGGTATATCGCATCCGAAGCATCAAATCCCGCGCGGTAGCGGGAACCATCTTCCCGGGCTTTCAGCTCAAAGTCGTAGGAGTACCTGATCCGGCCATCTGCCCGGAAATCAAGCCTGAAGCTGCCTGGTGCCGCTTCTGAGATGTCAAGGTATATGAACAGGTAATTGGGGCTATCCACCGATACCACCTCCTTTAACCGCAGGCCGGGATGGTTTACTTCCACCCTGGTCAGTCCGATCTCCGGCGCATACACCTTCACCTGCAGGCCCGGATGGTACATTCCTGACCACCAGAAAGGCGGTTCCACACGCACAGGGGATTCCTGGGCAGAAAGTGTTGAATGGGAAAGATTCAGGGTCATGATCATGACCATGCAGGCAATAAACAATTGCTTTGGTTTCATCTTTTCATTATTTGTTTTTTGTTTTTAAATGCCATCACCCACGATCGAAAACCGGTACTCAATCACCCAGCAGCTCGTCCAGCTCCTGTATGACATTTTTCGCCTTGCCTCTTCCAAGGCCCAGGCTGTCCAGCAACCCGATCCTGCTCCGCAAATGGCGGCACAGCACGATCTTTTGATCCAGAAGCATTTGCTTTTGCTTTTTGTTCAGGGTGGTCAACACCGTTACGGGAAAAAGACCCGAGCTTTCAATCAACTCCTTGAGTCCATGGTGCCTGGGATAGTCCCAGCTCAACAACCTTAGTCCGACACACCGGCCATAATCCATCGCGTCTGTGGTGAAGCGTGTGTTGGTAACCACCCAGCCGTTGAATTCAAGACCCTTGTTTGCGGGCACCAGCCGCCATTGCTGCTCTATGTCCCTGAACCGGCTGTCAATGTATAGCGGCACCTTTACGTTGCAGTATTTCCCCTGGTTGTTGTAAAATTTGCATTCCACCATAAATTGCTCATGGTCATTTCTGGCCACCACATCTACTTCATGCTGCACACAATGTCCGGACACGGTCTGACCGACTTCGACCTGGTAACCCATCTGCCGGAGCAACTCTCCGACGAACTGCTCAAAGGGATAACCAGTCGGACCCAGGTCCATGATCGCATTTTTCAGGCTATATCTGGCCGCGGTGGAATTTTTCAGCTTTTTTAGCAATTGAAAGGCCTTCCTGTAAATCTCTGCGGTGGTGATCCCATCATACATCTGCGACTGCAGACCGGCCTCCACCTTTTCGATAAGGACCTGGCCGGCACCAGCACGTGCAAGCGATTGGTGGAGTTTTTCAGAAGAAAAAGGTTCTTTTTCTCCGGAATGTTTTTCTACGAGGATGGATTTTCCCATGCAATCTGGATTTTATTCCCAAATTTAAAAAAAGAAAAGGGATTAAGGCACAAGAAACCTCAAGGCAGGGAAATGACCAATTGGGTAAACGGATATTATACGGGGGAACCAGGTATTATATGAAAAAACAGGCGGGTAATTAAAAGAAAACCAGGCGGATCGCCAAAGGGAACTAGTTGGAACCAAAGCGGTATTTCACGGTAACCCCTCCCATGCCCATTTTCAGCTCACGGGTGCTGATCGTACCCAATGGGTATTTGATGAAGGGCTCTATCACCGTGGAGTGGTTATCTCCCTTTATCACATAGCCGAAGGACAGGTTCAGCAAGCGGGCAATGTCGAACCGCGCGAGAATGTCATAGGTGTCTTCAAGATAGACTTCAGAGTATTGTGAAAATGGCTGGTACTCTCCCGTGACAGGATTGTAGGTCTGTCCGGTCACAAAGGCTGAACTATAGCCGCTCACTTTTTGCTGCAAATAGAAAAGGGAGGATACGCCGGCAGAAACAAACAACTGGCTCCTTCGTGTCTCACCAAGGTTGAACTGCACATTCAGCGGGATATCCAGTGCAAGGAACTCATACTCATGATCGCCAAATGCGTTGGCCCCATTGTAATCCAGTCCGGCAATAATCTCCTGGCTCGAGATCATTCTCAGGGGCATTTTTTCCACTTCGAATTGCTGGTAGGCAAGCAGCATCCCCGAAGACAATCTTATCCGGGGCATGGCTTTCCACTCTGTGACCAAACCGCCCGAAAATCCCATGCCGCTGGCGACTTGCTGCTCAGCAAAGGTCATCATCGAACCCGCGGTAAGTCCCCATCTGAAGCTTTTGGCATCATCCGGCCCGGACCGTGTAATCAGGTAATTTTCGTAGGATGGTTCAAACACCACTGCCTCCACAATCCCGGTGAATGGCAAGGATTCAACGGTCATGGTCTGGTCATCGACAACCAGCGTTCCAAAGGTGTTGGAAAGACCGGTGGATGGTATGGCAACGGCAGCTGCCATCTGGCCCTGTGGCGGAAGTCCGGCCTGTGCAATGAAGGCTGCATCTGTGGTGGGCTGCAAGGTGGCGGCTGACCGCGGCATGAGAACCGCCGCTTCAGGTGTCGTCAATATGGCAGACCCTGGGTCGGAAATGCCCTGGACGGCGGCAGGGGGAGCTTCTATGGCAAGCTGTTCACTGCTGTCAGATAGGAACACATTGGTGAAAAGCAGCCCAAGGACTCCGGCAAGGATCAGTATGGCTGCCGCCCTTGACAGCAGGGGCAGAAATGCAATGACCCGCTGCCGCCCTGACCGTTCAAGGCGGCCCTTCATGGCTTCCCATGCCATGGGGTCCGGGGTCTCTGTGTAAACATCAAAAACCTCTCGAACCCTGTCTGCAAAAATTTCGTCAAACGGCTTCATGGCGTTGTTTATCTTTTTTGTCGAGGTATAAACCCCTTAACAATTTCTTGGCCCGGCTCAAATTTGAGCGGGAGGTTCCGGGTGAAATATCCAGCATCCCGGCAATCTCTTCGTGACTATAACCCTCCACTTCGTAAAGGTTGAAGGTTACCCTGTAAACCGCAGGCATCCGGTCAAAGAGTCCCAGGATGTCTTCGGCGTCCAGGGAAATATGCTCATCGACCATTGCCTCGCCTTCCGGATCTACGTCTTCCAGGGCCAGGGTTATACGGTATTTCCGGTTTGCGCGGTAGTGATCAAGTGCCGTATTCACCAGAATCCTTCTGAACCAGCTTTTGAACGGCTTGCTGTCATCAAATGAACGAATGCTTTCAAACACTTTCATGAAGCTGTCATTCAGAATCTCCATGGCATCTTCACGGCCATAGGCATACCGCAGGCAAACAGACATCCCAAATCCGTAAAACCGATGGTAAA
>SLSG01000015.1 GCA_007130545.1 Bacteroidales bacterium
ACGACAACCCAAAAACAGCCCTTTGGCTGTTCGAGAAAGGCGTGGAACTGGATCCTGAAAATGTAAGCTACCTTTGCCTGCTGGCCAATACCCGCTTTGCGCTGGGCATGAATCCCGAAGCAGCCGCGGCTTACGAAAAGGCCCTGGAGATAGACCCCAACGACCCGGATACCTGGCTGGAATACGCAGAGATCACCGCCAACAATGGCCATAAGGAAGATGCCGTTGAAATCATGAAGAGGGCACTGGAGGCCATCCCCAACCACAGCCTGCTGACCTATCACCTGAGTGCCTACCTGTTCCTCAACGGAAGGGAAAAAGAAGGCAGCTATTACCTGGAGGAGGCCCTGACGAAAAATTTTGCAGAGCACAACACCCTGTTGGAGAAATTCCCGGTTCTGCTGCTCATGCAATCCTTTACCGATACGATTGAACAGAACCAGCCCTGAAACCAATGGAGCTGAAACAAATCCCTTACAGAGAAGTCAAACCGAGGAAAACCGGCATCACCATGGTGATGGACAAAGGTTTGAGCTTACGCCAGGCGGAGGACCTGGTTGAAACCGCCGGACACCTCGTGGATTTTGTCAAACTTGGCTTTGGGACCTCCTATGTTTCCATGGGAGTCGGGGAAAAGGTCAGGCTCTACCAGCGGCACGGGATCAGGGTATTTGCCGGTGGCACCCTGTTCGAGGCCTTTGTTGTCAGGGGACAGGCAGAGGATTATTTCCGGTATATCGATTGGATCGGACTGGATGCTGCGGAGGTGTCGGATGGGTCCATGAAGATGCACCACGAGGAAAAATGCGCCTACATAAGCAGGCTGTCCAAAAACCGCATGGTCCTTTCCGAGGTGGGCGCCAAGGAGGCGGATGTCGTGCTGGACCACCAAAGCTGGATCCGGCAGATGAATGGGGAGCTGGCAGCGGGAAGCAGCTATGTGATCGGAGAGGCCCGGGAAAGCGGAACCGTGGGAATCTTTGAGTCCACCGGCAAGGCTGACTCGTCCCTGATCGGAGACATACTGGCGGCCGTTCCCTCAGAAAAGATTATTTGGGAGGCACCGCTGAAGCCGCAGCAGGTCTGGTTCATCAAGCGGATTGGTCCGACCGTGAACCTGGGCAACATTGCACCGGCAGATGCCGTCCCGCTGGAAACCCTGAGACTGGGCCTGCGCGGAGACACGTTTTTCGATGTTCTCCCGGAAGAGCTGCAACACCTTAAGTTATGAAGCAGCGAAGCTTCCTGGAATACCTTCTGATCGCTGCCCGGGGGATGGGAATGGGTGCTGCCGACGTGATCCCGGGCGTTTCCGGGGGGACCATCGCCCTTGTGACCGGGATCTACGAAGAACTCATCCACAGCATCAAGTCGGTCAATACCGAATTTCTCCGGATTCTGTTCACCCGGGGCATCCGGCCGGCATGGGCCCATATCAACGGCACCTTCCTGGTTTCTTTGCTGGCGGGGATTTTCATAAGCCTCATCACACTGGCCAGGGGGATCTCCTTTCTGCTTTCGAACTACCCCATGCTGGTCTGGGCCTTTTTTTTCGGACTCATTGTCGGATCGGCCATATATGTGGGCCGGAAGATCAGCAGGTGGACCCTTCGTGCGGTGCTTATGCTGCTGGGAGGAACGGCCCTGGCTTATTACATCACCATTTCCAGTCCCGCCACCTCCACAGATGCCCTGTGGTTTGTATTTGTTTCAGGGAGTATCGCCATTAGTGCGATGATCCTCCCGGGTATCTCCGGCAGTTTTATTCTCCTGCTGCTCGGAAAATATGCCTTCATGATGGAAGCCCTGAAAGACCTGAAAGTGGTCGTGCTGGGTGTATTTGGTCTGGGATGCGTGGTCGGGATTCTGGGGTTTTCCCATGTGATCTCCTGGTTGTTCAAAAAACATCCCAATGCCACGATGGCCCTGCTGTCAGGCTTTATGATCGGCTCGCTCAACAAGCTCTGGCCCTGGAAGGAGGTGTTAGAACACAGGCAAAACAGCCATGGGGAATGGCTGCCCTTCATAGAAAGAAACATCAGCCCGGGCAGGTACCAGGACTTGTTCCAGTCAGACCCCATGTTGTGGCAGGTGGGTCTGTGTGCATTGGCCGGCCTGGCCCTTATATTCGTCTTCGAGTGGGTGGCCGGGAGAAAAACCCGGGACTTAAACCATTAAAAGCTTATGGCAGTTGTTTACGGACTCATCGGTTATCCGCTCTCCCACTCCTGGTCTGCCGCCTATTTTACAGAAAAATTCAAGCGGGAAGGCATCCGGGGGGCGACCTATGCCCCCTTCCCGCTGAAAGACCTCAGCGAGCTACCCGGACTGGTGCGGCAAACGCCCGGTCTCCGGGGACTGAATGTGACGATCCCTTATAAGGAGAAGGTGTTGGACTACCTGGACGAGCTGTCAGAGACCGCCCGTTCCATCGGCGCGGTCAACACCATAACGCTCAGTCACCGGCAAGAAAAAATCCTGCTGAAGGGAGACAATACCGATGCATTCGGTTTTGAAAAAAGCCTGGAGGAGAACGGGATCCTGTCACAGGGCCGGGATCCTGCAAAGAACGGGGTCCGTGCCCCGGCCGGCCCCGTGAAGAGCGGGATCCAGGCCTCCGACGGAGCCATGGTCCTTGGTACCGGCGGGGCTTCCCTCGCCGTTCGTCATGTACTGGAATCCCTTGGGTGGGACGTGCTGCTGGTCTCCAGGTTGCCGAAGGAAGACCTGTCCGTCTCTTATGAAGCACTCCGAAGCAGGCATTTTCAGTCCTGCAGGCTGATCGTCAACACCACCCCGCTTGGGATGTATCCGGAGGTCGGAGGCTGTCCGCCCATCCCCTATGAATACCTGAGCGCGGACCACATCCTGTATGACCTGGTATACAACCCGGAGCACACCCGTTTCCTGGAAATGGGAAAGAAAGCAGGATGCAGGACGATTGGCGGACTCCGCATGCTGGTTCTGCAGGCCGAAAGGTCCTGGGAAATCTGGAACCCCTGACACCCCACACACTTTCTGCCGGTCTTTCGCGTGTCCGGCCGCCCGGCTCGCCACCTCGCCGCCCGGAGGCCCGCCACCCCGCCGCCCGGAGGCCCACTACTTCACCACCGCCCTGCCGGCCCCTGAACCATCCTGACCTACATCCGCTCCGGCACGTCAATGCCCAGCAAGGCCATCCCGTTGCCGATCGCCGTGGCAGTCAGCTGTGCCAGCTTCAGCCGGAAATCACTCAGCCGGATGTCTGGCTCGTTCAGGACCGAGTAATCGTGATAAAACTGGTTGAACTCCTTGCAAAGCTCGTACACATAATTGGCGATTTTTGCCGGACTGAGTTCTTCGGCTGCTTCCACCACGCAGGCAGGAAAAGCAAAAAGGGTTTTCAGCAATGCGATCTCCTTCTGATTGATCTGTGCCGGATCCGGGGCAGGGTCGATCGCTTCCAGGCGGTCCGGGCCGGCTGTCCGCAAAATGGAGCGGATGCGGGCAAAGGTATACTGTATAAACGGACCGGTATGCCCGTTGAAGTCTATGGATTCCTCCGGGTTGAACAACATGTTTTTCTTCGGGTCCACCTTCAGGATGAAATACTTCAGCGCACCCAGTCCGATTACATGATATAGCCGCTCTTTCTCCTCTGCAGAAAAATCATTGGTCTTGCCAAGCTCCTCGGTGGTGCGGCGGGCCGTTTCGAACATTTTGTCCATCAGGTCATCGGCGTCCACCACGGTGCCTTCCCTTGACTTCATCTTACCCCCTGGAAGCTCCACCATCCCGTAACTAAGATGGTAAATGGAATCCGCATAGGGCTTGCCCAGTTTTTTCAGCACCTTTTGCAGCACGTCAAAGTGGTAGTTCTGCTCATTGCCGACCACATAGACCATTTGGCGGGGCTTAAAATCATCGTACCTGAGTTGTGCAGTACCCAGGTCCTGCGTCATATACACGGAAGTCCCGTCTGCCCGCAGCAGCAACTTTTCATCCAGGCCCTCATCCGACAGGTCCGCCCAAACCGAACCGTCTTCCTTTTTTATGAGCAATCCGTTTCGGAGCCCTTCCAGGACCAGTTCCTTGCCCAGCAAATACGTATCCGACTCATAGTAGATTTTGTCAAATGACACGCCCAGGCGCTGGTAGGTGATGTCGAAACCCTTGTAAACCCAGCCATTCATCTCTTCCCATACCGAAAGGGTTTCCGGGTCTTTCTGCTCCCATTTGCGGAGCAGCTCCTGTGCTTCCACCATCAGGGGTGCCTGCCTGCGGGCCGCTTCCTCATCCAGGCCCTTATGGAGCACCAGATCCCGTGCCTGCACCTTCAGTTCGGCCTCAAACCGCACATAATACTCCCCCACCAGCTTGTCTCCCTTTTTACCCGAGGATCCGGGAGTTTCCCCGTTGCCGAACTTCATCCAGGCCAGCATGGACTTGCAAATATGGATGCCGCGGTCGTTGACCAGGTTCACCCTCATCACTTTGTGTCCGGCACCCTCCAGTATCTTCGCTACCGAATAACCCAGCAGGTTGTTGCGGATATGGCCCAGGTGCAGGGGTTTGTTTGTATTGGGAGAGGAGAATTCCACCACCACCCGGGCATTCCCGGAATTCGCCTGAAGTCCGAAATCGCTGCGGTTCATCTCCTTCTTCAGGAACCCCAGCCAGAAAAACGGCTTCAGGGAAAGGTTCAAAAACCCCTTGATGACATTAAAGGAGGCAAGCTCTTCCACCTGTTCTGACAGGGCTTCCCCTATGAATGCCGCACACTGCTCTGGCGACCGGCGCAAGGCCTTCACAAAAGGGAACACCACCAGGGTAAAGTCCCCTTCAAACTCCCTGCGGGTTTTCTGCAGTTCAATACCGCCGGGAGGAAACGCCTGTCCGGTTTCCTTCAGCAGAATCCCGGAAACGGCTTCTGCGATCTTCTTTTCAATGTCCATCAGCATTTAATTGGTTTGGCCCAGGCTGCAAAATTAATGTTTTTTAAAAAGGAAATCCCTGAATTGGTTAACTTAGCAGTTCAATAGGCACGCAGATGATTACCAGGAAAGTCCCCATTGCGATCTCAATGATCATTGTCGGATTGTTGTCTTGTGCCGGGTCCGGTCAGCAGGACAGGGAAAGTCCGGCATCCGGGGAAGACCTCCAGGAAAGGGCATGGGTCCCGGTATTCAATGCCGATTCTGCCTTTGCCTTTATAGAAGCCCAGGTAGGCTTCGGTCCCAGGGTACCCAACACCCCGGCCCATCAGGCTTGCGGGGACTATCTGGAAGAGACCCTTGGCCGGTTTGCCGACACCTTATATATACAGGAGGCCAGGGTAAGGGCATTTGACGGCACCGTGCTGAATATCCGCAACATCATCGGTGCTTTCCAGCCGGAAAGACGAAACCGCATCCTGCTTTGCGCACATTGGGACAGCCGTCCCTTTGCCGACTGGGATGAAGACCCGGCCAAGCATTACACCCCGATAGACGGGGCCAATGACGGGGCCAGCGGGGTCGGGGTATTGCTGGAGATCGCCCGTCACCTGAGTGAGCATCCGACCAGGCCGGGCATTGACATTGTATTTTTTGATGCAGAGGATTACGGCAAGCATGAGGCGGCCACCGGGGCAGACGGAGACACCTGGGCACTGGGTGCCCAGCACTGGGCCAGGAGTCCGCATAGGTCTGACTATCAGGCAAACTACGGAATTTTATTGGATATGGTGGGTGCCGAAAATGCCACATTCAAAAAGGAAGGTTTTTCCATGCTTTTTGCACCCGCGGTGGTACGGAAGGTTTGGGAAACGGGACAGCGGATCGGATACGGTAGTTACTTCCTGAACCAGGAAGGCACCTATGTGACAGATGACCACTTTTATGTGAACGACATCCGGAATATTCCCACGATAAACATCATCCATCTGGATGATGGCACCCCGCACGGGTTTTTCCCGCAGTGGCACACCACGGATGACCGCATTGAATTCATCGACAAGGGCACGTTGAAGGCAGTCGGACAAACCGTACTGACGGTAATTTTTGAGGAGTAAAACCCGGAGGTATAAATTAAGTGTCAGGGGGTAAAAAAAGCCGGAAAAATAGTTATGTTTCAATTTTTTTGTATTTTAGCACCTTGAAAAATGGGCCCTCATGGGGGTCGGGGAACTGAGGGAGAGGTGGCCGAGTGGTCGAAGGCGCACGCCTGGAAAGTGTGTATCCGCCAAAAGCGGATCAAGGGTTCGAATCC
>SLSG01000025.1 GCA_007130545.1 Bacteroidales bacterium
AAGCAGCAAAAGGACCAGAACTGCCAGACGATAATCCCATTTGTAAGGCATAGGCAAACTTTTTTAGTTATTTTTGACTCTCAAAAATAAACATTTTACTGAACTACACGCGATAAAACCCGGCCAGGTGCTTGCCTGGAACCTTATTGTCACCAATAACCTCTCCATGCAAAAAACAATCATATTAATTCTCTTTGTCGGATGGGCCCTCGGCATCCCTGCACATGGACAGTCTTCCGAGCCCCGGCAGGAAGCATTAAGCGACACCCTGGCCATTGAGACCTCCGCAGACCCCGACATCCCGGTCATTCTGCTTTCATCAGAGGAGATCGAAGGAGACGCCGACGCCTATGATATATCAAGCCTGCTGCAGGGTTCGCGGGACATTTATGTTTCCACGGCGGGGTTCACTTTCGGCAGCGCGCGTTATCGCATCCGGGGCTATGATGCGGAAAATACCCTGGTGATGATCAACGGCCTCCCGGTCAACGACCCGGAAACGGGACGGGCCTTCTACTCCACCTGGGGAGGGCTGAATGATGCCACCCGGATGACCGTCGGCCACAGTGGCATAGGGGTTGCACGGGAAAGTTTTGCCCCTGTGGGGGGTGCGACCAACATCGTCACCCGGGCCTCTGAATACAGTCCGACGACCCGGATCACCTACAGCAATGCCAACCGCTCCTATGTCCACCGCGCCATGTTCACCCATGCCACCGGCATGCAGGACAACGGCTGGGCCCTGACCCTTAGCGGATCCAGGCGATCTGCAGGGGAAGGCTACGTGAAAGGAACCTTTTACGATGCCTGGGCTTATTTCCTTTCCGCCGAGCGGAGGCTCAGCGACCGGCACAGCCTGGGCTTTACCGCTTTCGGTGCTCCTTCCAGGACCGGGCGGCCAGGGGTGGCCACCCAGGAAGTGTATGACCTGGTGGGGGACAACTTCTACAACCCCAACTGGGGCTACCAGAACGGGGAGGTGAGAAACTCCAGGGTGAACCACTACCACACCCCCCACCTGATCTTTTCCCATTACTGGGACCCCTCGGTTGATACACGGCTGACCAGCAGCCTTTCCTATGCGTTCGGCCGCGGGGGTTCCACTGCCCTGAACTGGTATGACAGCCATGCCTCTTACGATGACTGGGACTTTCACCTGGCCGGGGACCCGCGGCCGGATTATTACCGCTGGCTACCCTCTTTCCACACGAATGACCCTTCGATGCAGGCGCACCTGACCGGGCTTTGGCAAAACGACGAACAGTTCAGGCAGATCAACTGGGACTGGCTTTTCAATGCCAACAGGAAAAACCTTCACGCCGTTCACAATGCGAACGGCAGCCCGGGCAATACCGTCACGGGTTACCGGTCCAAATACATTGTGGAGGAAAGACGCAATGACCGGAACCAACTGCAATTCAATACCAACCTGGTGCATGCCCCCGACCCGACCCATACCCTTTCCGGCGGACTAAACGTGTCGCTGGCAAAGACCCATCAATTCAAGGTTTTGGAGGATTTGCTGGGCGGGGAGTGGTGGCTGGACATCGACCAGTTCGCGGAGCGGGATTTCGCTGATGAGGACATGGCCCAGAATGACCTGAGGAACCCGAACCGACTGATCGGCGAAGGAGACCGCTTCGGGTACGACTTTACCGGCCACATCAACCAGTACAGCCTCTTTGTCCAGAGCGAATGGATTTTGCCACGCTGGGATTTCTTCGTGGCCGGAACCCTTTCCCAGACCACTTTCTGGCGCACCGGCCATATGCAGAACGCCCGTTTCCCCGATAACTCCTTTGGAGACAGCGAAAAACAGCATTTCACCAATTTTGGGTTAAAAGGAGGCACCACCTATAAGCTGACCGGACGGCATTACTTCACGGCCAATGCTGCCTATATGACCCGGGCACCCTTTTTCCGGTCCGCCTACGTTTCCTCCCGCGTCAGGGACCACCTGATCGACAATCTGCAGAGCGAGACCATCCTCTCGGCAGATATCAGCTACTTCATCCGGAGCCCCCGGGTCAAATCCAGACTTACGCTGTTCTACACCGACTTTTTGGATCAGACCTGGTCCAGAAGCTTTTACCACGATGAATTCCGGACCTTTGTGAATTACATCATGACCGGGGTGGACACCCGCCACATGGGGGTGGAACTGGGCATTGACTTCCAGGTTTCCCCAAGCATTTCTTCTTACCTGGTGGCCGGTACCGGTGATTATTTCTACAACTCCAGGCCCACGGTCACCATTGCCCGCGACAACGATTTCCAGGTGGTCTCCGAACAGCGTACGGTGTACCTGCAGAATTACAAGCTTGGCGGACTGACGCATTCGGCGGCCTCTGCCGGACTGAGGTATGACAGTCCGCAGTACTGGTTCGCCGGCATCAACGGGAATATCTTCGGCGACATTTATATCGACATCAACCCCGACCGCCGCACGGCAGAAGCGGTACAACACCTGGTAACCACCGACCCGCAATGGGAGCAAATGCTGCTGCAGGAAAAGCTGGGGCACGGCATTACCTTTGACCTGTTTGCCGGAAAATCCTGGCGCATCCGCTACGATTATTTCATAAACATCAACATCAGTGTCAGCAATTTGCTTGACGCCAGGAACCTGGGTATCGGGGGCTTCGAGCAGTTGCGTTACGACGCCCACGAACCCGAAAAGTTTGGTTCCCGTTACTTTTACCTTTACGGCAGGACCTTTTTCGCCAACCTGGCATTCCGGTTCTAGCATTGTTCCCGGCTCCGGCATTCGTTTCGGTTCCGGCATTAAACGAAAAAAATGATGAAGCATCCGACAATAATTTTAAAGATCGCGGGACTGGCCCTGCTGCTGATTCTTGCCGGCGGTGGTTGTATCCACGATGATTTCGATGAACCTGCCAACTGGGAGATGCCGGTCGGGGAGACAATGACCGTGGCCGAACTCCGCGCCATGTTCAGCGGGGAGCCGGTCCGGTTTGACGGTGATTACTCCGTGTATGCCACGGTAACGATGGACGACAAGGGCGGGAACATTTACCGGAGTGCCTATATAGAGGACGGGACAGGAGCCATCAACCTGCGCCTGGTGGCCCCTGGCGGGATCTACCAGGGCGATTCCATCCGGCTGTACCTGCGGGGCACCACGCTGACCTCCTACCAACGGCTGTTGCAGCTGGAGGATGTGAACGTGGACCGGAACATCTTCAAACTCGAAGTGGACAAAAGCATTTCCCCACACCCGGTCACGATAGCCGACATCCGGACGGGCCAACTGCAGTCCCGCCTGATACGGCTGGAGGACGTTCAGTTCATTGCTGCCGATACCGGAAAAACTTTCTCAGACAGCGAGCGGCTCATCACCGAGAACCGCATGCTGGAAGACTGCAGCGGCAACCGCATCATTGTGCGGACCAGCGGTTATGCCCATTTTGCCGACAAGCCGGTACCCGGGGGAATGGGCAGCCTGGTGGCCGTGGTATCACAGTTCCAGAATGACATGCAGCTGTTCATCCGGGATATCGGTGAGGTGCTGCTCGACGGGGACCGCTGCCCGGTGCCCGGGGACGATTACGAGCTGGTCACGATCGCCAGTCTGAAGGAAGCATACGCCCAGGGCACGATGACCGTTCCCGGGCTCTCCCGCATCGAGGGGGTCGTTATATCTGACACGGAGCATGGGAACCATCCGGGCCAGAACCTGTTCATCATGGACGATACCGGGCATGGCATCGTTCTGAGGTTCTCCTCCTTCCATGATTTCCCGCTGGGCACCCGCCTGCGCGCAGTGTTCTCCTCCCCCATGCCGATGAATGTATTCAACGGCCTGCTGCAGATTGAGAACCTGCCCAACGGGAATGCCTATGACCTGGGCCCCGGCCTACTGCCTCAACCGACCACACTGACGGTCCAGGAAGCCGTCAGCCAGTCTGACCGCTACCAGTCGACACTGGTACACATTGTCGATGCCAGCTTCAGCGGGGCATCCACATTTGGACAGGGACCCACCCTCTCTGACGCAACAGGGCAGATCCCGGTCTTCACCCATGGCTGGGCCAGCTTCTCAGGCGATGCCGTCCCGGGCGGCACCGTAAACGTCACAGGGATCCTTTCGGTGTTCAACCAGCCGCAGATCCTGATCCGGAACCTGAACGACATCACCACACCCTAAACCATCCCTCTCATGAGTCCGACATACCGCATAATCCTTTTATTAACCATCCCTGCCCTGCTGCTGGGCCTGCTGCCTTCCTGCGAACAGGAAGCACTCGACTCCCCTCCGCTGAACGAGCTGGACGGGACCCTGAGCCTGGCCGAGTTAAGGGCATTGTACACCGGGCAGCCAGTGCATTTTAGCGGGAACCTGGCCGTTTATGCTACGGTCACCATGGGCGAAGCATCCGGGAACATCTACCGCAACATCTTCGTACAGGATGAAACGGCCGCACTGAACGTGCGCATGGACTTTGCCGGTCAAGTGAGGGAGGGGGATCTGGTCAGGCTCTCATTGCAGGGGACCGTCCTGGGCAGCTACAACAACATGCTGCAGCTGGACTCCGTGGCCTTCGGCCGGAACCTGGTCCGCCAGGGAGAAGGCGTACCGGTGGAGCCAGCAGTGGTCAGCATTCCTGACATCCTTGCCGGGGGCCACCAGGCAGCGATCGTAAAGCTGGAAGGCGTGCAGTTTGCCACCGGCGAACTGGGATCACGCTTTGCCAATGTAGCCGAAGGGATCACAGAGAACCGCAACCTGATCGACTGCGACAACAACCGCATCATCGTACGCACCAGTCCGTTCGCCGATTTCGCCAACCAATACCTGCCGGAAGGAAATGGCAGCCTGGTGGCCGTCGTTTCCCAGTTCGGAAATACCTGGCAGCTGTTCATCCGCAGCAAGGAGGAACTCCTGATGGACGGCGAGCGTTGCGATGTGGGTGACCCGGCAGGATCCGGCAGCTTTGAGGATCCGTTCAATGTGGCTTACGGCCTGGCCAGCTCATCCGGGGACAATGTCTGGGTGGAAGGCTTTATCGTCGGGGTGATGGAGACGACGTCGGACCCCTTTGCTCCTTCCTTTGGGGCGCCTTTCCAGACAAATTCCAATATCATCATTGCCGACCGGGAAGATGAAACTTCCCTGGAGAATGCCCTGATCGTGCAGCTTCCCGCCGGAGCGGTGCGTGCGGCCCTGAACCTGGTGGACAATGCAGGGAACCTGGGCAAGCAGGTGGTGATCCGTGGTGACCTGGGCACCTATTTCGGAAGACCCGGACTCTTAAGGGCCTCCGGTTACTGGATGGACGGGCAGGGGGTCGTGCCCCAAACCGCATTCTGGGAAGAGAGATTCTCCAATGACCTGGGTGGTTTCACTTCGTTCAATCTGTTGGGGGCCCAGGACTGGGAGCACGCCACATGGGACGGGGGCTGTGCCTATATGAGCGGGTTTGCAGGCGGCGGGAACCGGGCCAACGAAAACTGGCTGGTATCCCCCCCCGTTTCCCTGCAGGGACGCAGCAATGTGAACCTCCACCTGAGGGAGGCCATCAATTTCATAACCAGCCACAGCGACCTGCAGGTACTGGTCTCTGACAATTATCAGGGGGGTGACCCGGGTGCATCGGGAGACTGGACCCTGCTCAGCGGGTTTAACCGCCCGCCGGGTACAAACTGGACTTTTGTCGACAGCGGGGCCATTTCGCTCGCCGCATTTGATGGTGAGACCATCCATATTGCCTTCCGGTATACAAGCACTACCTCCGGGGCTTCGGCCTGGCAGGTCAGCAGGCTCAGGTTGACATCGGATGAGTGACCTCTTTTAGCACCTCCACAAAGCGCAGCACCTCCTCGCTGGTGTTGTTCTTGCTGAGGGAAATCCTCAGGGAGGGTCTTTCCGGATCGCCTCCCAGGGCTGTAAGCACATGGGATCCGGTCAGGCTGCCTGATGAGCAGGCGCTCCCGGAAGAGGCGCATATCCCGGCCATGTCGAGGCGGACAAGCAAGGTGGCCGCATCCAGGTGGGAAGGCAGGGAGAGATTGACAATGGTATACAGGCAGCTGCCAAGCGCATCCCCGTTAAAACCCACCG
>SLSG01000333.1 GCA_007130545.1 Bacteroidales bacterium
CCACGCGCCAGATCCCGAACTGGATGATCTGTCCGTCAATATCCGTTACTTTATTCCTGTTAAAGGCGATGTTGAAACTGCTGTTCCACTGGAATGCACGGTCGATGTTCACCGTATTCAGTACAAATTCCCAACCTTTGTTCTCCAGCCGGCCCACGTTCTTATAAACGCTGGTGAAACCGGTGGTGGCAGGGACCAGTGCGCTCAGCAGCAGGTCTTCGGTGTTCTTGGTATAATAATCAATCTCACCGGTCACCCTGTCATTGAACAGACCAAAGTCGATCCCGACGTTGGTCTGTGTGGTGGTTTCCCACCTCAGGTCCGGACTCGGAATACTGGTGGAGATCATACCGCTGAGTCCGGCATAGTTGCTCCCCGAGTAAAGTCCCCTGGAGGCGAAGTCATTGATCTCGGAGTTCCCGGTCTTCCCCCAGCTGAACCTGGGCTTCAGGAAGCTGATGGTTGGGATGCCCATCATGAAGTCCTCGTTCGTTATAACCCAACCCACAGATGCTGCAGGAAAGAACCCCCAGCGGTTATCGGCACCGAACCTGGAGGATCCGTCCGTACGGCCGCTGATCGTCACCAGGTAACGATCAAAGAACTTCAGGTTGGCCCTGGAGAAGAAGGAAGCATAACGGTACCCGGTTCCAGAGGAAGAAGCGAGAAAGTCCCTGGAGGCACTGGCCACCCTTTTGAACTCATCGTTCGGGAAACCACGGCCGGAGGCGCTGGCAAAGTCAAAGTCAGCCTGCTGCAAGCTGGAGCCCACCACCAGGTTTAGATCATAATCGTCAGCGAAGACCGCGTCATAGGTAAAATAGTTCTCCATACTGAACACCTTGGAGGTGACACTGCGGTCAAAGGCATAGCCGTCCGGGCCACCGTCATTGGTCAAACGGCCCTGGTATTCCTGCTCACGCTGGTTAAGGACGTCAATCCCAACTTCTGAGCGGAAGGTAAGTCCAGGAAGAATTTTCAGATTGGCAAACAAGTTTCCGAAATTGCGGAAGACCTCGGTATCGAATTTGTTGTACTCACGCACCACAAGTCCGTTTTCGTATACCGTCCTGCGGTTCAGTTCGCCGGTAACGGGGTCGTGGGTTGGCTGCACGGAGGGCAGTGCGACCATCTGCAGCGGAGTGGCAAAGGCATTGTCATTGGCCACCCTGAAGTTTCGCGTACGGGTCAGGTTCATGTTCATCCCGAATGACAACCTTTCCGTTGCCTGCTGGTCGATGTTCAGGCGCCCGCTGACGCGGTCAAACTCATTCCCGCTCACGATGCCCACCTGGTCCATGGCCGAAAGTGCGGCAAAAAACTGGGTGGTTCCGGTTCCACCAGAGGCTGAGACGTCAAATTGCTGGGTGGCACCGTTGCGAAGCGCCTGGTCCTCCCAGTTGACATCCGCTCCTTCCCTCCAGTGTGCAAGACCCCAGTCCAGTGCATCCTCCCAACCCTGGAAGAAGCCACCGAACATCGGTGCATCGGGTGCCCCGTTGGTGTTGGTATACGCTTGTTTAAACAGGTCCAGGTATTGCTCCCGGTTCAGGAAGCCCACCTTATTGGACGGCTCGCTCCAGCCCACCTGGGTAGATACGTTGAAACGGGTCGCTCCTTCGCGTCCGCGCTTGGTGGTCACCAGGATCACCCCGTTGGAGGCCCTGGAACCATAGATCGCAGCCGCAGAAGCATCTTTCAGCACCTGAATGGACTCAATATCGCTGGGGCTAATGTCGGCCAATGGGTTGGTAGGCTCATTGCCGGCAGTACCCAGGCTCTGGGTAACGATGGGAATCCCGTCGATCACATACAGGGGCTGGTTGCTTGCCGTGATGGAGGAAGACCCCCGCACACGGGTACGAACAGACTGTCCAAGTTTCCCGGAACCTGCCTGCACGTGCACCCCCGCCGTACGTCCCTGAAGGGCCGTTTCAAAGCTGGGCATGGTGTGGGATTCGATGTCTTCTGCACGGACCGACGAGATGGATCCCGTCAGCTCGTACTTCAGCCGGGTCCCATAGCCTACCACCACGATCTCCTGCAGGGTGGCCACATCGGGTTCAAGCCTCACATTGATCACATTCCGGCCCTGGACGGGTACTTCAATGGTTTTCATTCCGATAAAGGAAAAAACCAATACCGCATCGGAGGCGGTTGAAATCTCAAACCGACCGTTGGCATCGGTGATTACCCCCATGGTCGTGCCCTGGACCATGATGGTAACCCCGGGCAACGTCATGTCGCTCTGGTCGGTCACTGTACCAGTAACGCGTATCGTTTGCCCCAGCAGGGTAGACCCCATAAAGAGCAAAAGACCGCATAATACTAAGAACCTCTTCATTTTGTTTTGGTTTAAGTTAGTAATTGATTGAGTTGGGGGTTAAAATATAACCGCTCTTTCATGTGTAGTTACACAAATTTAATAAAAAAACGGTACCTATGTCAAGTACACAGAACGCCTATATCTCATCGATGGCTTTGATGGCGGCTGTCAGGACATGCTCGTTCCTGAGCCTGGAAGGATGGCCCGAAAGGGCCTGCCGGATGGCATCTTCTGAACCGGGGACCAATCCGTAGAGGAAGGACTTTCGCATTTGCCGGACCTCGACCAGGCCTTCTCCCGGCACGTCTACAAAATAGACCGGGTGGGCTTCCAGGTTCGGCAGCTCCACGCGCCGGTTATTCCGGTGTGCCACGCGCCGGCCCCGCTCTTCCACCTTGCGGTGCACATACAGCGAGAAGTCCCCTTCATAAAGCAATTGCAAAAATATACCAGGTCCTGTGTCATCGACCGGGTGACCCCTTTCTGTTTTTCGAAAAACCAGCCGGTCGCCCCCCTGCGGATCTTCAATGGAAAAGCCTTGTATCGGCGCCCCGTCCAGTATGACGGTGGTGTTCCGGCTGCCGTCATACCAATGCAGTTGGTCCGTCAGCCCGTTGTACTTCAGCAATTTACCGGCAGCAACCGTCCCATTGGCCAGGTAAATGTCCCCCCTGCTCCATTCTTCGTTGAAAAAGGGGGTGCCATGTACCTGCGGCTGCTGGGCATATATCTCACCGAAAAGGACCGGCTCGCCCATTTCGCGGATGATCTCGTTGCGGTCAACTGTCTGGGCGCGGGCGGTTGACACCAGGAAAAGCAAGGCAATGAATAGGCAGATGGTGCGGGCTCTATAAATCATTCAACAGTGATTGTCGTGGTTTGTGAAAACGGGATGCCGCCATCCGTCATCCCTTCCAATGAAATGACGTAATTGCCGGGCAAGTCGCTGGTGGTGAATGCCAGTTCAACAACCTGTCCCTGCTGCAGCAAGATGGATGGATCCCAGAACAGGACTTCCCGGTAATCCGGAACATGGGGCCGGGAGGGACCGGTGTGAGGGTCCGGATCAAACCCCACCATTGTCTCCAGCGGACTCCCCTGAATGATTCTTGTTGTCGGATGGGGGGGGATCTGGTGCAGGTCTTCCATCGTGAATATCCCTACAATGCCATAGAACTCAAGGCTGCCAAAGGCCCAGGGGCGGCTCAGGACCTCTATGCGGGAGACCTCCTCGGAGGACAGGCCGGCGATATCGTCAATTACCGGCAGCCATACCCCGTTTAAAAAGAATACCGGCGGATCCGCGAAAAAAGTCGAAGACCTGGAGTCGATCATCCTTGCCGTATGGCTGTCCCCCTGCCGCCGTATCCTCAGATTGGGCACGATCTCAATTGACATCTCCGAAAGGTTGTCCATCGGCAGGAAGTCTCGTGTGTGAATGCGATGGGTGGGCTGGCCGTACAACAGGGGCGGAGGCGTGAATGTAGCTTCCTGTTCTTCGTAAAGAAGTCCGAAACCCTCCGTTTGATATGCCCTGCGGGCCCTTCTCACCAATAGGAGTTCTTCCATGTACGCGTGAATGGCAGGATCCATGGCCATTTTCTGCGGGGAGAAAGGGAGAGGCGGGAATTTTTCACGCAACTCAATGCGGGAGTCAAACTGGGAGTCTCCGGTTTCGAACACAGAAATATGAAGGGTCTTTCCCCGGTGGTAATCGTCCAGCAGGAAAAAGAACGACCCGTCTGCCCGCGTGCGGCTGTATTTCAGGTTGGAAAGGCTGTCAACTGCCGACAGAAAGACTACCGCTTCACTCCGTGCACGGCCTGTTCCGTTTTCAATGACCCGCCCGCTTACCACGGGTCCCATGTTTTCCGGCAGGATCAGCATTTCCGGCTGCTTCTGCCTTCCCCGGACCGGGGCGTGTCCTTCACCAAGGCGGGTAGTGTTGATCTCCCCTGTACGGGTAAAAGCGGTGGCCATGCGGGGGGCATTCAGCAATAAGGTCTCTTCCCTTGAAACAGAGAGCGAGGCCGAAGCCACCCCTGTGAAATCCCTGCCCGCATCAATGCGGAGCCGGACCTGCTGCCGGGGGCCGTAAGACTGCCTGTCGGCTTGCAGCACAATGGTTTCACGGTCTGACTGCCTGCCGGCTTGCAGCATTTGGGCTTGCTGGTCCGCTGTGGAGTGCTGCCGCCCCCCGAAAGCATCAACCTGCAAAGGAAGTTCTCCCTGTTCCGGAGTCTGGCTGTTGTCCAGGATAAAACTCCTGATCTGCGGATCAAACCGGTTCAGCACGGCAAGCTGCCTGGCAAACGGGGGAGTATCCGCGATCAACATATTGTTGGTCCATGCAAACAGACGGTAGACTGCTGTTTGCAGGGTGTCGGACAGGTGAATGCTGCCCTGGGCGGTGGATCCGTCCAGTGTAAGTTCCAGCCTGTAGATATGGTTCCCGGATTCATTTCCCACGGAAAGATAAAGCACCCTGCTCTTCAGCGGGTTTGCGCTTTGGTCGTCCACGACCAGGTAAGCCTTAAAAAAGAGGTGGTCCCCGGCAAAATAAATGTCCCTGTCCGTATCCACGAAAACCGACTCTTTGGGCAGGTTCCGGATTTCCATGTGCGGCGAAAATCCCGGAACGGTTTCTGCATGCACCGCGTGTGTTTCATGCAACGCAGGTTCTTCATACACCTGCAGGGATACGCTGTCTTCCGGGCCGGCCAAAGAAATTGCCGGGGTATTTCCGGACAATGCAGGGACATCCCCTCCATGCAGCAGGGCAGAAAAAAGCCACAGGGCGAAAAACAATTGCGGTATTTTTTTTAACAGCTTCATTTTATTTTTGGTTGCACCGGGGCATCCCTCCGGTTTGATCTGGGATGCCCGCCAAATAAAAGGTGTGGGCCTCCGGTATTGCCGGATCAGCACTCAGCCAATCCAGGATGGCATTTAATTGAACCAGAACGGCGGCGGTTCATTGACCGAGCATCCGGGTGCCCTGGGAACCCCTTCGTACTTATCAGTGGGTTCAAAAAGAGCGGCCTCTACATTTGGTGGTTGTCTGAGAATATAGGCCTGTGAGGCCACCGAGCTCACTTCAAACAGTCCGACTGCCGCCCGCCGGGGTTCGGTTACACAGAAAATATTGCTGGTAAGCTGGGACGGGATCGGGGCAAAAATGCTTCCGTCTGATGTCAGCTGCTTGTTCACTTCCAGGTAATAGGTGTAGGCATCTTCGTTCAGGCTGTAAGCCCGCACCCGAATCGCAATGGTATGTATCTGTTCAACCAGCGGTTCGATATATAGCCGCCTCCGGTCGTGGGGCAGGAATGCCACCACATTGTTGCTCACATCCCCGGGTTCGGTGCTGGTTGTCGGAAGGTTGATGTTGTCCACCCCCTCCAGGCGCCAGATCTTTTTCCAGCAGAAATACCTGGTCGGGTCAAAAAAACCGCCTGCATCATAGGTATAAAGTATCTTCACATCCGACGTGAACCGGATATTGGCCCGGTTTCCCGGCTGCTCCCTCAGCTGCAGGGAAGCATCCAGTCCGTCGATCTCGGTAATGATCAGCTGACCGCTGTTCGACAGCCTGGTTTCGGTACGGAGCGATTCCCGGGCCAGCAATCCGTTTTGTTCATGGGGCGGATGCATGAATTGCGGTGCACTCTGATACACCAGGCCATCCGGAGTTTCGAATTCGAG
>SLSG01000026.1 GCA_007130545.1 Bacteroidales bacterium
GGCATTCTGGATTATGACATCGTTACGTTCGATGTGGTAATGGAAACGGTTTACGGAACCACCTATAATTCCTACTATATCGGGGCGGAAAAAAAGGCCATCGTGGAAACCTCCAAAAGCATGTTCTGGGATGTGTACCTGGAAAAGGTCCGGCAGGTGTGCGACCCGGCCGAAATAGAATACATCATCCTGAACCATACAGAGCCCGACCATAGCGGCAACCTGGGCAAGCTGCTGGAGCTGGCGCCGCACGCCACCGTGGTGGGCAGCCGCCTGGCCATTAGCTACCTGAAGGACTTTATGGGAAGGGATTTCAAAAACATGGCGGTGAAGGACGGGGATACGCTGGACCTCGGGAACAAGACCCTCCGTTTCATCGCGGCGCCCAACCTGCACTGGCCCGACAGTATGTATACATACCTGGAAGAGGACAAGCTCCTGTTTACCTGTGATTCATTTGGCTGCCATTACTGCCACCACAAAATGTATGACGACCAGGTGGGAGACTTCGGGGATGCCTTTAAATATTATTTTGATGTAATCCTTAAGCCATTCAGCAAGTTCATGCTGAAGGCCATTGAGAAGATCCGCCCGCTGGAGATTGATGCCGTGCTGACCGGACATGGTCCGCTCCTGATGTCTGACTGGAAAAAGTGGGTGGACCTGTCTGAGGAATATGCCCGGGAAGCCATCGCTGCCCCGCAAAAGAACCATGTATTCATCCCTTATGTGTCGGCTTACCATAATACCGGACAAATGGCCGAGGCCATTGCGGAGGGAATTCATAGTGTGGGGGACTTTTCGGTGGATATTTGCGATGTGGAGACCATGTCCATTGGCGACCTGGACGAAAGGGTTGCCAGGAGCCAGGCCGTGATTGTGGGGTGTCCGACCATCAACCAGAACATCCTGCTGCCCATTTACAAGCTGTTTGCGATCATAAGCCCCATACGGGACAAGGGAAAGCTGGGCGGTGCATTTGGTTCTTATGGCTGGAGCGGGGAAGCCGGAAAGCTGATCGGATCTTCGCTGGAAAACCTGAAGCTGAATATGGTGGGAGAGGGGGTCTTTATCAAATTCACCCCCCACGAGGATGAGTTCCGCAAGTGCTTTGAATATGGTGAGCAAATCGGCAGGGAGCTGCTGAAACGGACTGAGACCGCGTAGGTAACTGCAGGATAAAACAAAGCAACTGTTTTGGGCGTTTATTAACCTGGGAACAGCCCCCGGCTAAGCCAATAATGAGAATGGCGGTCATGGTCACGAGAAATTGGCAGCCGCGGGAAAATAGCAGTCACGGGAATTTAGCAATCACGAGAAATTAGCGGTCATGGACAGGAGAAGGATATCTGGCAGGGTTTTATTTGTTGCGTGGATATTTGTATTGGCCATCGGCCTGGGATCCTGTGCGTCAGAGCGCAGGCTCGCGTCGAATTTCGTGGTGCGTGAAACCAACATCAATGTGCTGGTGCTGCCGCCTGCGGGTTTGATAAAAAGTTTTTCCCCTGTGCCGCTGGCCGAACTTCCGGAAGGGGAGGGCCCGCTCTCCGTGTTTGAGGAAAGCAGGTTTCTGGAGGAACTCAATGATACTTCATTTGTCAGTTACTACCTGAGGTCCCTGCATTACCATCTATCGTTGTTGCAGGTGAATGTATTCGGACCAGAGAACCTGGATGATTTCCTTCAACTGGACACCACGGCCTTTATCTTTTCCCTGGCCCAGGTCGAACTATTGGAATACAATGATCAATTCACTGCGTTTGCCACCATAGACACGACGAACTACCGGGTGGCTTTTCCGCGTACCAACCTTGAATTGAGCTCATGGTTTGAATTCACGGAGGTCAACCATACCGATAGGCCTGTGGAAGTGCTCTACAGCATGCAGAATACCAGCGATTTTTTTGATGGCAGGTTTGTCTACAACGTAATCAACGGGGAGGTGATTTATCGCCGGAATTCTTATCCGTTGGAGGTGCCGGATGTTTACAACCTTGCCTATTTTGCCGGACAGAAAAATGCCGGATATATTTTTGACCACCTGATGAACCTCTATGTGGCTGAGAAGACCAGAACGGAAAAGCCACCCAAGGTCTTTTACCAGTACGATCGGGAGCGGCATGCAATCCGGCGTGCCTACAACGACCGTTTTATCCGCCTACAGACGGGTCCGCCGGGACCAGAGCTGGAGGAGGTGCTGGAGAAGGAAAAGGAGCAGTAACAGGAGAAAGTGAAGGAGCAGGAAAAGCTGCAGGAGACAAATAGAATGGATTAACTTCTTGTCCTTATACCAGGCTATTTATTGATTGTATCGTGTAAAGGGGGTGGATTGCTGCCTGGCAAAGTCGCCCTTGAGGTATTTGTAATAACCGGTAATGGCGATCATGGCCGCATTGTCGGTGCAATATTCGAATTTTGGGATGTACACTTCCCAATTTCCCTTCTCCTGTTCGGCATATACTGCATCCCGGAGGCCCGAATTTGCAGACACTCCGCCCGCTATGGCGATCTGACGGATGCCCGTCTGCCTGGAAGCTTTGTGAAGTTGCTTCATCAGTATGTCGATGATGGTGGCCTGCATGGAGGCCGCAAGGTCCTTTTGGTGTTTTTGGATGAAGTCTTTGTCGTCCTTGAGTTTGTCGCGGACCAGATACAGGAACGAGGTCTTCAGTCCGCTGAAACTGAAATCCAGTCCGGGCACCACCGGATGGGGGAATTTGAATGCCCCTGGGTTGCCTTCCCTTGCCAGTTTATCAATGATGGGTCCGCCGGGATAAGGCAGTCCCATAATCTTTGCGGCCTTGTCAAATGCTTCACCCGCGGCATCGTCAATGGTTTGTCCGATCAGCTCCATATCAAAATGGTCCTTTACCAGCATGATTTGGGTGTGTCCGCCCGAAACCGTCAGGCAAAGAAACGGGAAGGATGGTGTTTTTCCGTGCGCCGCATCGTCAATGAACAAGGCCAGGACGTGTGCCTGCATATGGTTTACCTCGATCAGCGGAATGTTCAGGGCCAGCGCAAATGTTTTGGCGAAAGAGGCACCTACCAATAAGGATCCCAGCAATCCGGGCCCATTGGTAAAAGCAATGGCATCAAGCTGATTTTTATTTACTTTTGCTTTTGACAGGGCATTGTCGATGACCGGCACGATGTTTTGCTGGTGGGCACGGGAAGCAAGTTCCGGTACCACCCCCCCATACTGCTGGTGAACATCCTGATTGGCAATCAGGTTGGCAAGAATTTTGCGGTCTTTGATGATGGCGGCGGAGGTATCATCACAGGAGGACTCTATACCCAGTATTGTTATGCTCATTTCTGCTTGCCGGGGTCCAGTTTAAAGGGTTTAAGGAGGGACAAAGGTATCAAAAAAACACGTTATACCGTATTGATTCTGTTCGGCTTTCTGGTCGTATGGCCTGCCTTTGCCTATACCCTGCTCAGAAATCCGAAGGTCCAGACCTTCCTGGCCCAGCGCACGGCAGCCTACTTTAGCCGGGAATTGGGAACCACCGTGGAGGTAGGTGGGGTGAACGTGACACTCTTTATGAATATCGTGCTGGAGGACGTTTCCATGCAGGACCAGCATGGCGGACCGATGGTTTTTTCCCGGCGCATGGTGTTTGACATTGGCAGGTTCTACCCCAGGAACCGTTTCATTTCCATCAATAAGCTTTATTTGCAGGATGCCTCGCTTTCCCTTGCCAGGTATGATCAGGAGGATGACTTGAACATTCAGTTCCTGCTTGATTATTTTTCTCCCACACGGCCTGACGGAAAGGATGGGCGTCCCTGGGATGCGGCAATTAAGTCCTTTGAGCTGGACAATGCCGGTTTCCGGTTTGTGGACCATAACAAGACGGGGGAATTGCCGGCCTTTGACCGGCACGATTTTTCACTTTCCGGGTTTGACCTGGTCATAACGGATATTTTCCTGGATAGCGGGACCTTGTCTTTCGAACTTGAAGAAATGGTGTTCATGGAGGCCCATGGTTTTGAGCTGCACCATTTTTCCGGTTTTTTTGAGGTGGGTCCACGGCACGCCCGGATAGAGAACCTGCTGCTTCGCTCTGAAAGGTCCATGGTTTCGACGAACCTGGAACTTGTTTATGAGGGGGCCGAAGCTTTCAGTAATTTTTATGAGGACGTAACCATTGCGCTGAACTTAAGGAACTCGCGGATTGATTTGGCTGATGTCGGGTATTTCGTGCCGGCACTTTACGGAATGCAGGACCCGGTGACCATCCGGGGGGAGGTTTCAGGAAAGCCTTCCCGGATACGTGGCAGCGAGTTCTATCTCTCTTACGGCGCCCATTCCGTATTCAGGGGGAGTTTTCAATTAACGGGACTCCCTGACTTTGAAAATGCCCATATCCAATTCCTGGTGGAGGATCTTCGTACCAATTTATCCGACATCGCTGGTTTCCGCTTTCCCGATCGCAGCCCGCAACGATACCTCCAGCCACCGGCAAATTTGTATGCGCTTGGAGACCTGGCCTTCCGGGGTCGTCTCTCGGGCTATCCTTCCGACCTCGCCGCCTCCGGAACGTTTCAAACGGAACTGGGTGAAGTGACCACCAATATTGAGGTAAAAAGGGAGGCTGGTTCACAGATCCCGGTGTATAAGGGCAGGCTTGGTTCACCGGGTTTTGATCTTGGCAAGTTTTTCGGGCACACGGAATTGCTGGGTGCCATCAGCCTGAATGCAGAGGTTGAAGGAGAGGGGATCACTCTGGAAACCCTTGACATGAAGATCAATGGCCAGGTGGCTTCGCTGGAGTTGTCGGGCTATGAATACAGGAACCTGGCCGTCTCCGGTGCAATCAGTAACCGGATGTTCAATGGAGCCCTGAAGGTGGACGATGGCAATTTGTCCCTGGATTTTCTCGGGATTGTTTCCTTTGAGGAGGCAGAACCGGTCTTTGATTTCAATGCGGTGATCGACCGAGCCAATCTGACCCGCTTAAACATATACCAGCGGGACCCTGAAGCGGAGTCTGTCATTAGTGCCAGGCTGACCATGAATGCAAGTGCCAGGAGCCTTACAGATCTGCAGGGGCGGCTTGAGGTCATGGATCTGTCCTATGAGGAAAGACCTTTGCCGGAAGATGGAGAATCTGATCCCCGTATTTATACCACTGGCCTGATCCGGCTTTCCGGCAGCGCTTCTGAGGACAGGCGCCAGGAATTGTTTCTGGAGTCGGATTTTCTGGATGCCCGGCTGAGCGGAATCGTTGCCTACGAACGGCTTGGTGCAGCCCTGGAACAATTTATGGCGGTCTTTATCCCGGCCTACCTGCCGGAAGCCCCGGATTACATGGCAGACCAGGAAGCCTTGCTCGATCAGGATTTTTCGCTGCGGGTGCATTTGAAGGACCCGGAAGTGCTCTCAGAATTGTTTCTCCCCTGGTTGAGGTTCTCAATGAATTCCCACCTGCAGCTGGATTTCAACGAGGCGACGAACCAATTGTCATTTAGCGGGGAATCAGGGATGTTCACCCTGGCAGGAAACCGATTTAATGGATGGAAAATGGACGCTGCAAGATCGGGGAATGCATTCCTGTTGAATATTTCAAGTGACAAACTGCTATTTTCAGATAGTTTGTTTATTGACAATGTGGAGGTCCACGGCACCCTGGCGTTGAACGCTTTCCTGCTTGACACCCGTTGGGATTCGGGGACCAACGACCGGCAAAATCACGGGCATATGGCGCTTCAGGCCAACTTCCCGGAATACAAACATGCCGTGCTGCGCTTCCTGCCATCCTATGCCATGGTGAATGATTCGCTTTGGCAGGTGAATACCGGCCATGAGATCCTCATCGATTCAGCCATGGTGGAGGTCCACAACCTGATGATATACAACAACAATCAAAGTGTAATGGTCGACGGGGTCCTGGGTCCGGATCCGCAAGACAAACTGCGAATCGGGTTCAGTGCATTCGATTTTTCCAACCTGGCCATGCTGATCCGGGTCAATAACATGGATTTTGCCGGCGTGATGGACGGGACGATGGACATCACTGCCATTTACCAGACCCCAGGGGTGGAGGCAGAGCTCACCATTCAGGATTTTAGGTTTAACCACGAACACCTGGGAGACTTTTCCGTATTCACGGTTTGGGACCATGACGAAATGGGTTTCAATCTGGCCGCTGAACTGCTTGACCGTGACGGGGATGATACAAAGAAACCGCTGCTGGTTTCGGGGTTTATTTATCCGGACAGTGAGGATGAAAATTTTGACCTGGACCTGCTGCTGCAGGACATGACGCTGTCTGTGTGGAGCAGATACCTCGATGGCTTTACACCTGGCTTTCACGGACTGGCTTCGGGCTATCTGCGTATGGAGGGACCCTTCTCCCGGCCCGAGATATCCGGAAAGGTGACAGGAGCGGCAGCCGGCTTCCGGGTGGATTACCTGAACACCGCCTATTCCTTCTCGCATGAAGTGGAGATCGGGAAGGATTTTTTCAGGTTTAATGATTTGTTGTTGTCGGATGCGTTTGGCAATACGGGCCTGGCCAGCGGAACAATTACTCATGATCTGTTTAAGGACTTCCATCTGGACCTGCTGATACAGCCGGATCGCATGCTGGTGCTCAATACCAACGCAGCCCAGAATGAATTGTATTACGGAAGGGCCTTTGCATCCGGACTGATACATATACATGGACCGGAAGACAATATAACCATGGATGTCAGGGCACGTACCAGCCGGGGAACCCAGGTATCCCTTCCGCTGAGCTATTCCGGGGAGATCGCCGAAACCCATTTCATCACCTTCGTTTCAAGGGATACCACGCTGGCTGTCCAGTCTTTCCCTGAACCCCGCGTGGCCGGACTCAATCTGAATTTTGATCTTGAGGTTACACCTGATGCCGAGGTGCAGCTTATCTTTGACTCCCAGATCGGGGATATTATCCGGGGAAGGGGAACGGCCAATCTGAACCTGGAGATCAACTCCCTTGGTGCATTCAATATGTATGGAGAATACCATATCGAGGAAGGGGACTACCTGTTTACCCTTCAGAATCTGATCAACAAACGCTTCCGCATAGAGCAGGGAGGGGTGGTCAGATGGACAGGCGATCCGAACGATGCAGATGTGGACCTCAGGGCCACTTATCGCTTGCGGACAAGCCTGTACGACCTTGTGGCCGATGTGGATACCTCGGATGTTTACCGCAGAAGGATGCCGGTAGACTGTGTGCTGATTCTGGAGGGCAAACTGTTTAACCCCAGCATCACCTTCGATATCAGCCTGCCCGGGAGCGATGAGGGGACCCGGGACATGGTGGAAAGGCTGATCACGACCGAACAGGAGATGAACCGCCAGGTCTTTTCCCTGCTGGTGCTAAACCGGTTCCTGCCCACGACGACGGACCAGTACAATACAGCCCTTGGGTACGGGGTGGGGAGCACTTCCTCTGAATTGCTCTCCAATCAGCTCAGCAACTGGCTTTCACAGATAAGCTCGGACTTTGACATCGGGGTGAATTACCGGCCCGGAGATGAGATCAGCAGCCAGGAGGTGGAGGTTGCGCTATCCACCCAGTTGTTTGACGACCGGGTCATTATCGACGGCAACGTAGGAGTGGCCGGGACCCATCCGACGGGAACCCAAAGGGCGAGCAATATTATCGGGGACGTGAATATTGAAGTGAAAATTACGCCGGAAGGGAAGTTCCGGATAAAAGCCTTTAACCGCTCCAATACCTTCGATGTGCTGAATGCGAATTCGCCTTATACACAAGGAGTCGGACTTTTCTACCGCAAGGAGTTCGACTCCCTGGGTGAGTTGTTCGGGCAGGGCAGGCGGCGAGAGTAAATGGCGACTAGAATAAATGGCCCAGTTTCTTGCGTTTGGTATCCAGGTATACTTTGCAGTGATCGTTCGTGGGGACGATAATGGGGATGTTGCTGGTAATCTCAATGCCATACCCCATAAGACCGGTTTTCTTTGAAGGATTGTTCGTGATGAGCCTGATTTTCCGGGCCCCGAGATCCCGCAGGATCTGTGCCCCGATCCCATAGTCCCTTTCATCGGCCTTGAACCCCAGCTCTATATTGGCTTCTACGGTGTCCATCCCTTGTTCCTGCAAGTGGTAAGCCTTTAACTTATTCAGCAGCCCGATTCCCCTGCCTTCCTGGTTCATGTACAACACCACTCCACGGCCCTCTTCCTCGACCATCTGCATGGCCTTGTGCAACTGACCGCCGCAATCGCATTTGCAGGACCCGAATATATCACCGGTAACGCAGGACGAATGCACACGCACCATCACCTCGTCTTCCGGAGCCCAGGAACCCTTGGTCAGGGCCAGGTGGATCTTCTCGTTGGTGGTCTGGCGGTAAGCGGCCAATTTGAAAGATCCCCATTCGGTGGGCAGGTCCACTGTAATCTCCCTGGCTATAAGGCTTTCATTCCTGATGCGATAGGCAATCAGGTCCTCTATCGAAATGATCTTCAGCCCGAATCGCTCTGCGATCCCAAAAAGTTCGTCCAGCCGGGCCATTGTGCCATCCTCGTTCATGATCTCCACCAGCACCCCGGCAGGTTCCAGGCCGGCCAGCCTGGCCAGGTCTATGGATGCCTCGGTATGCCCGGCCCGCTGTAAAACACCCCCTTCGCGTGCCCTGAGCGGAAAAATATGTCCCGGTCTTCCCAGTTCTTCGGGTTTGGTGTTGGCGTCGGCAAGTGCCTTAACGGTTTTTGACCGGTCGGATGCGGAGATGCCGGTAGTGCATCCATGTCCCTTGAGGTCGATGGACACGGTAAACGGGGTGTCGTGCAGGGAGGTGTTCTTGGGGACCATCAGCTCCAGATCGAGCTGCTCACACCGTTGCCGGGTGATGGGTGCACAGATCAGACCCCTCCCATGGGTGGCCATAAAATTGATGATCTCCGGGGTGATGGCCTCGGCTGCGGCAATGAAGTCGCCCTCGTTCTCCCGTTGCTCATCATCCACCACGATGACGACCTTCCCGTCACGAATATCTGCAATGGCTTCCCCTATGGTGTTTAATTTTTTTTTCATTTTTTCAGGCATTGACACCCAGGCATGCTTTAGCCCGTGATGACCGCTTCCAGCCGGGAGCAGACAATGCTCCACTGAAATCTGCCGGTTACATACCGGTGGCCACCATCCGCTATTTTCTGGCGGTATGCGGTGTCGTTTAACAAAGATATGATAAGTTGTGCATAATTCTCCGGGTCAGAGCCAATCAGCACCTCGCTTCCTTCTTCAGCCCCGAGGGCTTTGTTTGCGAGGTGGGAGGTGATGCAAGGCAATCCCATGGCCATGGCCTCCAGAACTTTATTCTGCAATCCGGTCCCGATCTGCATGGGCGCTGCGAATACCCTGGATTGGTTGTAGTAGGTGCGCATGTCGTCCACCCATCCGGTCACCTCCACGCGCTCAGAAGCCAGTCCGTAAACCGACTGGGCCGGGTTGGCCCCCGCGATCACCACCTTTACACCGGGAAGTTCCTGCCAGACAAATGGCATGATCTGGTTGACAAGGAAAAGCGCCCCATTGATATTTGGCGGATAACCCATGTTGCCGCTAAAGATTACATCATAGGATTTTTCCTCTTTCATGGGCCGGAAATACGAGAAATCAACCCCGTTGGGAATGACCGTGATCTCGTCCCTTTTTGGGTGGGGAATCAGTTTTTGGTCGGGGATGGAAATGATCGTTTTTTTCTGGAAGCAATCGAAAATGTCGTGTTCGTATTTTTTAACCCTCTGGAATTCCATTCTCAGCAAGAATTTCAGGTACCAGGGCCCCACCACCAGTCTGCGGAAAAGCCCCTGTGAAAAAACATCCTGGTAGTCAAGGGTTTTATCAAGGTCCCGTAAGTCCCTGACATATTCTGCCGTACGTATCAGCTGGCAGAATAAATGGTCTGGCTTGTGCTCCTCCAGCAGTGCATGGATCTTTTTCTGAATCCGCAGGCTGAAGAAATAGGCGACCTGGAATGGCTTGCCGGTAAAGAAATTCCGGAGCAGCCGCAGAAGAATGAGTGGTTTTGAGATCCTGAAAACATGCAGGCTGCTGACATAGGGCTGCAGTACCTCCCTGGCCTTTTTGTGAACGGAGGTGTCACTCAGGGCGCAAAGGATGATGTCATGGGTTTTGGACAACTCCCGGATCTGGTAAAAGGCCCGTAGTTTATCCCCCTTTTCAATCGGATAGGGCACCCTTGAGAGCAATACAAAGATTTTTTTCCTCAAACCTCAGCCTGGAATTTTTGGGCAAAGGTAATTATTAAAACGCTCATCCGGTACCAATGTCGCGGTAAAACTTGATCAGCTTTTTAATGAGGTGGTCTGTGCGGAAATTCCCGATCGCAAACTCCCTTGCCTGGCGGGCGACCTGTGTGGCGGATCCCGGTTCCTCAAAGCAATGTATGATCCATTGGGCCATCTGGTCCGGTCCGTCTGCAAGAAAAAGATGCTCCCCGTGACGGCACGGGATGCCTTCTGCCCCGATCCTGGTGGAAACAATGGGCCTGGCAGCGGCCATGCCTTCAATAATCTTTACCCGCATCCCCCCGCCTGAGAGCAAGGGGACCACCATCACGTGCTTGGAGAGCGTAAATGCAATGGCGTCCGGAACTTCGCCAATCACCCGTACATTTTCTGAGGCAAACCGTTGAAAGGAGGGAGGCATGCGTTTCCCTGCCAGGTAAAATTTCAGCCATGGCATCCGGCTGACCACTATCGGCCAGACTTGCTGCAGGAACCATTTGATGCCTTCCTGGTTTGGCCGCCAGTCCATGCTGCCAAGGTGGAAAACGCTTCCGGCTTCGGGCTCCGGCAACGGATCGGGGAGTTCCAGATCGGGCATTCCGACCGGAATAACCGTGGCAGGCCCCTTGAATCCCATGCTTAAAAAGTACTGCTCGTCCACCGGGGAAATGGCCGCCAGTCCGTCTACCTCATGAATTACCCTTTTTTCGTAAGCTTCAAGCCGGCGCGCCAGCAACTGAAGGTATTGTTTTCTGAGTGGGGTGCGGCAGCCAGCGGCCATTCGCTTCCAGATGAAATGTTCTATGTTATGCGCCCTGTAAACGACCCGTGCTTTTGAGAATTTCCTGATTACCGGCAGAAAGGGGGTCAGGTACAATCCTTCCAGTTGTATGATATCGAATGATTGCTGTTGCAGGACCTCCTCCAGTTTCAGCTCCATGGCGCGGCTTCTGAACCGATCCACGTTGTACGACCTCCGGGTGAACAGGTTGCGGAAGGCCGGCCATGGTCGGATCTTCGTGCTGACCGGGATGGCCTCGAATTCCGTTGCCTTCAGATAATCCGCAGGCAGCAGGGAAAGGTCCGGCATCTGGTGCTCCGGTGCCACTGCCAGCACCTTGACCTGAATTCCCTGTCCCAACAGTCCCGCGGTGACCTGGTGCATGGCTATGGATCCTCCATCCGACGGAGGAAAAGGAACCCTGTGGCATAATTGAAGAACCCGCATGCTACCTAGCTCCCCCTTTTTAAGAACCCGAATAGACGTTCAAACTGCCGGACGTAGCTGTCTACATCCAGCAGGCTGGAGTCGGTGGTGGCCTTGATGGTCAAAATGATGCCGACGGGCAGCAGCAGAAAAGGCGCGATCCACATTCCCTGCCAGGCCTCCAGTACGCCTTCCCTGGCAAATTTTTCACCCGTGATGGAGACCACATGAAACACCACAAAAAACAATACCGAAACCACCATGGGCAGTCCGAATCCGCCCTTGCGGATAATCGCCCCGAGGGGGGCGCCGATCATGAACAACACGATGCAGGCGAAAGACAAGGTGAATTTCCGGTGGAATTCGATCTGGTAGCGGGCCAGGGTCCTCTTACGGTAACGGAACTCCTCATGTGAAAATCCGGTATGGTCCTTGTTTGAACGGACCAGCTCCATGGCCTGGTTAATCACCATGGTCTCCAGAGATTGATGTTGCCCGATGCTTTTGATGTTAAATAATTGCCTGTCTCCCGGCGGCAGTCCGGCAATGTCTGCGGAGTCAATCCTTCCGAAAAAATTCAGCCGGGACCTGTAGGAATGGATAAACTGTGATTTTTTCTCATCCAGGGAGGCAGAAAGGGAGTCTTCAAAATAGATCAGCTGGCTGAGATTCATCATGCGGAAATTGCTTTTAAAAAGCTCCTCGTCCGTTCTGCGTAGGTCAAAGGAACTCAGGTCGAATTTTCGCGTCTGCTCCTCAAAATAGGTGCGCTGGAATGGCTTTGCAGGGTCCTGGGGATTGTCGCCGGTCTCCTGGTAGTTCACCCCGTTATAAAGCGTAAGCACGAGCTGCCTTCCGTCGGGGGTCATCGCCATGGTACCCCACTCAGCCGTGGAGAGATTGATGTTGCCCCGGCGCTCTGTATGGTCATAGATCTTGATGCCGTATAGCGTTTGCCCGTCTGCCCCCTTGTCACTTACCCGAATTACAAAATTGTCGATTCCCTTGTAGTAAACCCCCTCCGTCAGATTGAAGGCCGGCCGGTGGTGGCGCACATCGTAAAGCAGTGACAAGCCTTTCAGGTTGGCAACCGGAAGCACGTTGTTGGAGAAGTAAAAAGCGGCCAAAACCAGGAATGCCGAGACCATGACAAGAGGCCACATGATCTTGTTGAGTGAGATGCCGGCAGATTTGAATGCAACCAGCTCATAATGTTCTCCCAGGGCACCCATGGTCATGATGGACGACAAAAGCACGGCCAGTGGAAGTGCCAGCGGAACAAAGCCGGCAGACATGTAAAACAGCAACTCCCCGAGGACATACCACTCCAGGCCCTTTCCGACCAGGTCATCAATATACTTCCACAGGAATTGCATCAACAGGATGAACATGGCAATGAAGAAGGTCGCCACGAATGGTCCGATGTAAGATGAAAGCACAAGTTTGTGGAGCTTCTTCATATGGAGTCAGGGCTATGCAAATATAAAAAATCCATGGCGGCTTTATACAGTAGCCAATCTTTTATTATATTAAGCCACTGATTCGCGGACCAGATTGTGGCACGCATTCACAGATCAAAGTCATGGGATTTGGTTCCGCGGCAAGGCACAGCACGATGGAAAAGGCAGCAATCAAAAATGGCAAGGGAAGCAAAGCAGGAAAAATGTTGCTGCTGGCAGCAGCATTTACCTGCTTGTTGCCTGCCTGTTCTGTCTATTATTTCCCCACTGCTGGCCATGCCGATATCCAGGAATTCCGGATGCCCGAGATCAATGGGATCAGGCAGGCAGTGCTGGTGAGAGGCAATGATGCGTCCAACCCGGTATTGATTTATCTGCACGGCGGACCCGGTTTTCCGCTGTTTCCCTTCGAGCCGGCAGGTGAAACCATGCAGCGACTGGAGGAGGAATTTACCGTGGTGTACTGGGAGCAGCGTGGAACGGGAAAATCCTTCAGCAGGAGAATTCCTTCCCATTCCATGTCAATCGACCAATTTGTGGAAGATGCACGCCTGGTCACCGCCTTTGCCCTGGAGTTGACCGGGCAGGAAAAGGCCTTCGTATGGGGGCATTCCTGGGGGAGCGGGATAGGTGTGCTCCTGGCTGCCCGCTATCCGGAACTAATCAAAGCCTATATCTCAACCGGACAAAGCGTGAATCCCTACCTGAACGAACGTCTTGGTTATGAGTTTGTCAGAGAGCGAGCCCTTCAGGAGAACAACCGCAGGGCCCTCAGGCAACTGGAATGGATTGACACCATACCCGATAACTATACCTTGATGGATGCCCTGACAATCAGGCGCTGGGTTTACCGTTTCGGGGGGGTTGTCAGGGAAAGCACCCACGAAAGGCCTTATGTGGACCTGCAGGAGATTGCGGACATGCTGACAGCTCCCGAGTACAGCATTGGCGAGCGCATCAACCTGATCCTCTCCCCGCTTTATTCTGTGGAAAAACTCTGGGACGAGATAAAAAAAATGGACCTGAACCGGGATGCACCCCGGGTCGAGGTACCGGTGTACTTTTTGCTTGGCCGGCACGATATGATCGTTTCCTCAGTGCTGGCAGCGACGTATTTTGAGGAACTGAAGGCACCGGCAGGGAAAACCCTCCACTGGTTTGAACATTCTGCCCACCGGCCGCAAAAGGAGGAAAGGGAGAAGTTCCTGGAAATCATGAAGGAGATCCGGGAAAGGCATTTCAGGGAAGCCGGGAATTAATGTGCCCCACCCTCGCTTTCGTCCCTTCTGATCATCGTCGCCGAAGCCTGTGCCGAAGGCATCAGCAACAAATCATCCACGTTGACATGGCCGGGCAGGTCGATTGCAAACTTAACCGCTACTGCCACGTCCTCCCCGCTCAGGGGACGGAACCCTCTGTAAACGCCTTTGGCCTTCTGCGCATCCCCATGGAATCTGACCAGGCTAAACTCGGTCTCGACTGCGCCGGGACTGACCTGGCTGACCCGGATGCCATAAGGCAGCAAGTCCAGCCGCATTCCCTTGGTGAGGGAACTTACCGCATGCTTGGTGGCACAGTAGACGTTGCCGTTCGGATAGGTTTCCCTTCCAGCGATGGAGCCGATGTTGATGATCTGTCCCTGCCTGCGCTCTGCCATAAGTGGAATCACGGCCCGGCTGACATACAACAATCCTTTCACATTGGTGTCGAGCATCTGGTCCCACTCCCCGGGATCCCCTCCGTCAATGCCGGACAGGCCCAGTGCCAGGCCGGCATTGTTTATCAGCACGTCGATGGTTTTCCATCCGGAAGGCAGCTTGCTGATGCCGGCTTCTACTGCGGCCCGGTCCCTTACATCCATACCCAGAAAATGGACCCCGCCGGCCCCCGCATTTATCAGCTCTTCGCTGAGCCGCTCAAGCCGATCCAATCGCCTGCCGGTCAAGACAAGGCGGTGGCCATCCACTGCCAGCAGCCTGGCGCAGGCTTCGCCGATGCCACTGGTGGCCCCGGTAATCATGATGGTTTTTTTCATACAGCAATAATCTTTGATCCGGTTTACCGGCAGTCCCCATTGCCCCGGAAATTTTGTCCGGGAACTGATTGCCGACCCCAAATTTAATTGATTAATTGGGAAAGAAATGTTTTCCAGGCAGCGGGATGTTACGTATTTTTGCCGATAACCTTATGCCAATTCAAATATGGACCATTTGACTAGCACCTCGATTCCCGGAATGGAAACCGTGGCCAAACTCGGGCTATTACCGGAAGAATACGATGCCATTGTGGAATACCTGGGGCGTAAGCCCAATTTTACGGAACTGAGCGTTTACTCGGTGATGTGGTCGGAACATTGTTCCTATAAGAACTCCATTAAATGGCTCAAAACGCTTCCCCGCAAAGGCCCCCATCTCCTGGCGGAGGCAGGGGATGAGAATGCGGGTCTGGTGGACCTCGGAGACGGACTTGCCTGTGCCTTCAAGATTGAGTCACACAACCACCCATCTGCATTGGAGCCTTACCAGGGCGCCGCCACCGGTGTAGGGGGCATCAACCGCGATATATTCACGATGGGCGCCCGGCCGATCGCCCAGCTGAACTCCCTGCGTTTCGGCAATCCGGCCCTTGAGCGTACCAAATGGTTGCTGAAGGGTGTCGTGAAGGGGATCGGCGACTACGGCAATGCGTTTGGGGTACCTGTCGTGGCTGGGGAAGTATTCTTTGACGATTGTTACAATACAAACCCCCTGGTCAACGCCATGTCGGTAGGCGTGGTAAAAACCGGGAATACGATATCCGCCATTTCTTACGGCAAGGGCAACCCCGTGTTTATTGTCGGATCGTCTACCGGGAAAGACGGGATCCATGGTGCCACATTTGCCTCGGAAGATATTACCGAAGCATCGGCCGATAAGATCCCTGCCGTGCAGGTGGGCGACCCTTTCCAGGAAAAACTATTGCTGGAGGCCAGTCTGGAAGTGATCAAGACCGGTGCCGTGGTCGGGATGCAGGATATGGGTGCCGCAGGAATCACCTGTTCGACCAGTGAAATGTCTGCCAAAGGCAAGCACGGAATGGTCATTCACCTCGACAAAGTGCCCATGAGGCAGAAAGACATGCAGCCATTTGAGATTCTGCTCAGTGAATCCCAGGAGCGCATGCTGGTGGTGGTGGAAAAGGGCCGGGAAAAGGAAGTGGAGGCCGTGTTTGAGAAGTGGGACCTGAACTGTGTGCAGATCGGGGAAGTGATAGAAGGGGACATCCTCAGGTATTATATGCATGGGGAGCTGGTTGCCGAGGTGCCGGCCGACAGCCTGGTTTTGGGCGGCGGTGCGCCGGTTTACGAGCGGGAATATTCGGAACCATCCTACTACAGGGAGAAAGACAAGTTCCGCATGGAGCAGGTGCCGGTGCCCGGCGACTTGCCTTCCGTGGCCAGGGCGCTGCTAGCCCATCCGAATATCGCGTCAAAGAATTGGGTCATAGAACAATATGATACCATGGTGGGTACCAAGAATATGAGCACCAATGTGTTGTCGGATGCTGCAGTGGTGAATCTGAAGGGGACCCGCAAGGCGCTGGCCCTGACTGTGGACTGTAACTCCCGTTACGTGCATGCTGATCCGGATATCGGCTGTGCCATTGCCGTGGCCGAAGCCGCCCGAAATATCGCATGTGCGGGTGGGGAACCCTCTGCCATCACCAATTGCCTGAATTTCGGAAATCCTTACAATCCTGAGGTTTACTGGCAGTTCGTCGGGGCCATCAAAGGCATGAGCCGCGCCTGCCTCCGATTTGCCACCCCGGTCACCGGCGGAAATGTGAGCTTCTACAACCAGGCTTCATCCGGCGACAGTTCAGAACCGGTATTCCCCACCCCGGTGATAGGCATGATGGGGGTGCTGCCTGACAAGGACCTTCAGACCGGCATCGCTTTCAGACAGGAGGGAGACCTGGTCTTTCTGATCGGCAGCTCAAGGAACGACATCAGTTGTTCGGAATATCTTTACAGCTACCACAAGGTGAAGCTTTCCCCGCCCCCTTATTTTGATCTGGAGGAAGAATACCAGGTGCACCAGGCGGTGAAGGGACTGATCCGGGCGGGCTTGCTGCAGAGCGCACATGACGTGGCCGACGGCGGTTTGTTCGTCACCTTATTCGAAAAGGCGGCGGCCGGCAAGCTGGGTTGTGCCATCGACTGCGACCACGAGGTCCGCAAGGATGCATTCCTGTTCGGGGAGGCCCAGGGCAGGGTGGTGGTCAGTGTAGGGGTGTCGGACCAGGGTGCATTTGCGGAGATGCTTTCCCAAACAGATGTGGAATTCTCGTTGCTGGGAGAGGTTGGCGGACAGGAGATCCTGATTGACGGGGAAAGCTTTGGCGGACTGGAACAACTGAAAAAGATCCATAACGGGACATTCCCCGCGATTTTGGGTGAATAACAGGAAATGTTTACCAAAAGATGTAATGCCGATTAATCCTCATTTAGTGAATTCACGGATGTTTATTCCGGGAGGGAACGTATTCGCCTGCGCTCATAAGACAATGATCTTCATTGCTTTTCTGCTGATGGCTTCCTCCTGTGGAGGCCGGCTTGGGGATATGGAGGGGAAGACGGTGTTCCGTTACAATGAAGCCGGCAACATTACCTCCCTTGATCCGCTCTATGCCCGCAACCAGGCCAATATCTGGGCCGTTTCACAATTGTTCAGCAGCCTTGTGGAGCTGGACGAAGACCTGGCGGTCCGGCCATCCATTGCTGAGCGCTGGGAGATATCCGGGGATGGGCGGACTTACACCTTCACGCTGCGAGGGGATGTGTTCTTTCACGACAACGAATGCTTTCCCGGCGGAGAGGGAAGGAAAGTGGTGGCCGGGGATTTTGTGTACAGCCTTTCCCGCCTGACAGACCCTGCCCTCAACGCTCCCGGAGCATGGGTGATGAACCAGGTCGCACGCCTGGAAGATGGCCGGCCGGACATCCATGCTCCGGATGATTCCACACTGGTCATCCACCTGCAGCAGGCATTTCCCCCGTTTATCGGACTGCTGAGCATGCAGTATTGTGCTGCCGTTCCGCGGGAAGCAGTGGAATTTCATGGCGCGGATTTCCGGAGGAACCCGGTCGGGGCCGGTCCGTTCCGTTTCCAATACTGGAAAGAAGGGGTGAAACTGGTTTTCAGAAAAAATGACCGGTATTTTGAGTTTGAGGATGGAGAGCGCCTGCCGCACCTGGATGCCGTGGCCATCAGCTTCATCATTGACCGGCAGACGGCTTTCCTTGAGTTTGTCAAGGGAGAATTGGACTTCCTTTCCGGGGTGGATGCCAGTTACAAGGACGAATTGTTGACCCCTGCCGGAGAGTTGCAGCCCAAATACCGGGAACGCTTTCAAAAGATCTCCATGCCGTTCCTGAACACGGAGTACCTGGGCATTCTGGTAAGAGAGGATGGGCTGCCGGCGGACTGGCCATTGCGGGAGGTGAAGCTGCGCCAGGCCATCAACTATGGTTTTGACAGGGAAAAAATGCTCCGTTTTCTGCGCAACAATATCGGCACCCCTGCACATGCCGGCTTTGTCCCTGTCGGGATGCCCGGCTTTACTGAAAACAGCGGCGGTTATGGTTTTGAACCGGAAAGGGCGAGGCAGTTGCTGGAGGAGGCAGGATATCCCGGAGGCAGCGGCCTGCCGGCCATCACACTACTGACCAACCAGGCTTACCAGGATATTGCCCAGTATATACAGTTCGAATTGTCACGCATCGGCATGCAAGTAGGCATTGATGTGATGCCGCCTGCCACGCTAAGGGAGATGATGGCCAAAGGGGAGGCCCGCTTTTTTCGTGCTTCCTGGATCGCCGACTATCCGGATGCCGAAAATTACCTGGCCCTGTTCTACAGTCCGAACAAGTCTCCGGCCGGACCCAATTATACCCACTTTTCCCATCCGGAATACGACCGCCTGTATGAGAAGTCTCTCAGCATTACAAACGACAGCCTGCGGTTTGACATCTACCGGCGCCTGGACAGCATGGTGATCAGGCATGCCCCGGTCGTGCCCCTGTTCTACGACCAATCGGTCAGGTTCGTGCCCCATACGGTGGAGCACATGGGGAACAACCCGCTGAACCACCTGGATCTGAGAAGGCTCAGGGTGTCTGCCGGGGAGTAAGGAGCCGGGCTACCTCTGGAGGCGTACCAGCCTAATCAATCCATCCCGATCCGAAGTCCGTCATAGGCCAGAAAAATACCCTCGGGCAAGTCTTTCTGAATGGCCTGGTGAAGGCCCATCTGGTGGCTGATATGTGTCAGGTAGGCTTTTTCGGGCTTGAGGTATTGAAGCAGCTCCACTGCCTCGCTGAGGTTGAAGTGGGAGTGGTGTTTTTCTTTGCGGAGTGCATTCAGTACAATTACCCGGGACCCTTTCATCTTTTCGATCTCTGCGGACTCGATCATGCTGGCATCTGTCAGGTAGGAGAAGTCCCCAGTGCGAAAACCCACCACCGGCATTTCCTGATGCATGGCTTCGATCGGGACAAAGTGAAAGTCACCGATCCGGAATGGCTCGTCGGAGAGGAGATGAAGATTGATATCGGGAGAACCTGGGTATTTGTCATCCCCGAATGCATAAGGGAATTCCCTTTGGATGGAGGCCTGCACCCCGGCCCTGGCGTAAATATCCATATGCTTTTTCTGCACCCAGTTAAAAGCCCTCACATCATCGAGTCCGCCGGTATGGTCCTTGTGCCCGTGGGTGATCAGCACGGCATCCAGCCGCCGCACCTTGTGGGTAATCATCTGATGCCTGAAATCCGGTCCGGCATCGATGACCACTTGCGTGGCCTTGCTGCTTAACATGGCGGATGTGCGCAATCTTTTGTCGTGTGGGTCATTACTCATGCAGACTTCGCAAGGGCAAGCGATGACCGGTACCCCTTGCGATGTGCCCGTACCAAGTATCGTGACCTCCATATTCTTCAAGGCTTTTAACAAAGATATGAATTTAAAGTTTTAATTACCTTTGTTGTCCGGCGCCAGACTTCGCCGGAAAACTGGATTAAACCAAATGCGATTTCAATTTATGGAAGACTTGTTCTATTCCATTCAGCCTGAAGAGGTGCAGGAAAATTTGTTCAAACTGATCGGTACCGACTGGATGCTGATTTGTGCCGGCAAGCCCGGGCATTACAATATGATGACCGCGAGCTGGGGGTGTGCCGGTGTTTTATGGAAAAAACCCGTGGCAGTGGTTTTTGTCAGGCCCCAACGCCA